>RFQD01000062.1 GCA_009925875.1 Microbacteriaceae bacterium
GTGCCGGCGACGGTGTCTCTCGACATCACGGAAACGATGAACCGGTATGGGCGACTCACCATCGAACGCGACGCAGCGGGTTCTCTTTTATTGCGTGGCACCGACCCGGCGGTGCTCGCCGAGGTGACGAAGTCGAAACGAATTGTCGAACTCGTGAGTGCGCGTTCGGATGGCGCATACGACGTTGCGCCGTGGGCGCGCGGACAACTCAAACAGGAGCTACTCAAGCTGGGGTGGCCGGCTGAAGACCGAGCCGGGTTTCGGCCCGGCGCACCGTTCCAGATTGATCTCAACACGACCGGGTGGTCTCTGCGTCACTACCAAGAGAAGGCGGTTGAGAACTTTTTGAACGGAGGATCGGGCGTCGTCGTTCTTCCCTGTGGCGCCGGAAAGACGCTCGTCGGCGCGGCCACCATGGCTCGCACTGACACCGACACTCTGATCTTGGTAACGAACACGGTGTCGGCCCGGCAATGGCGAGACGAGCTGCTCGCACGCACGAGTCTCACCGAGGACGACATCGGCGAATACTCGGGACAGACCAAAGAAATCAAGCCCGTCACGATTGCGACCTACCAAATCCTCACCGCCAAACGAGCGGGAGAATTCGCCCATCTCTCGTTGCTCGATGCCAAAGACTGGGGACTCGTGATTTATGACGAGGTGCACCTGCTCCCCGCTCCCGTGTTCAAACTCACGGCAGAGTTACAGGCCCGCCGACGCCTCGGTCTCACGGCAACTCTTGTGCGCGAAGATGGTCGCGAATCCGACGTGTTCAGCCTCATTGGCCCCAAGCGATTCGATGCTCCCTGGAAAGAGATCGAGGCGCAAGGCTTCATCTCACCGGCGGTGTGCAAAGAGGTCCGCATTGACTTAAGTCAAGACGAACGGCTTCGGTACGCCGCCGCGAGCGACGCCGACCGCTACCGAATGGCGGCGTCGAGTCCCGAGAAGTTGAGCGTTGTGAAGCGGCTCATTGCGGAGCATCCGGATGATCAGATTTTGGTTATTGGACAGTATCTGGATCAGCTCGCAATTCTGGGCGACGCACTTGACGTTCCCGAAATCACCGGTGCGACACCTGTGGATGAGCGAGAGCGCCTGTTTCATGCCTTCCGCTCGGGTGAGATTCGCGTGCTCGTTGTGAGCAAGGTGGCGAACTTTTCGATCGATTTGCCGGAAGCCAGCGTCGCGATTCAGGTTTCCGGTGCGTTTGGCTCGCGACAAGAAGAAGCTCAACGTCTCGGTCGGTTGTTGCGCCCGAAGAAGTCGAAGCGCACCGCAACGTTTTATACGCTCGTCGCAAGGGACACGATCGACCAAGATTATGCCGCCAATCGTCAACGATTCCTGACCGAGCAGGGCTACGCGTATGAAATTGTCGACGATCACACTCTCTAATCAAAGCGTCAGCAAAATTTTGCTCACTCCCAGATAACATTCAGGAAACACGCAGTATCGTCGGGGGCATGGAAGGTCCAAAGATTCTCATAGTTGACGACGAACCCAACATTCGCGACTTGCTCACCACGAGTCTGCGATTCGCGGGGTTCCGCGTGCAGGCCGTCGGTAACGGCGCGGCTGCCATATCGGCCGTTCTCGCGAACGAGCCCGACCTCATCATCCTGGATGTGATGCTTCCCGACATGAACGGATTCTCCGTGACGAAGCGTCTGCGGGAGGCGGGGTACACCTCACCCATCCTCTTCCTCACCGCGAAGGACGACACGCAAGACAAAATCACCGGGCTGACCGTGGGTGGCGACGACTATGTCACCAAGCCCTTCAGCCTCGACGAAATCGTGGCCCGCATCAAGGCGATTCTCCGTCGCACCACCGTGGCCGAAGAAGAATCGATCATGCGTGCCGGCGAAATCGTTATGGATCAGGACACGCACGAAGTGCGCATCGCCGACGTTGCGGTCGAACTCAGCCCCACCGAATTCAAGTTGCTGCGCTACCTCATGCAGAACCCCAACCGCGTTCTTTCGAAGGCCCAAATCCTCGATCACGTCTGGGAATACGACTTCAATGGGGATGCCGGAATCGTGGAATCGTACGTGTCGTACCTGCGACGCAAGCTCGACCAGCATTCGAGTGAGCCGTTGATTCAAACCAAACGTGGCTTCGGCTACATGCTTCGGGTGGCAAAGTAGTCGTATGGCCCTCGCGTTGCAGAATCGCCTCGATGCGATTTCCCTGCGCACGAAGATCACGGCGGTTACCGTCCTCCTCTTGACCCTCGGATTGCTCGTATCCGGCATCGGCACGATGGCCATGCTCAAACCCGCGCTCATCGGACAATTGGACAGCGAAATCTCGGCCGTCGCCGTGGATCTGACCAGACTCCTCGACGATTCCAGTGCGACCACGGGCAACTCGACGTCGCCGAGCGATTACTACTACGCGCTCTACTCTGCTGACGGCACGCTGCTCGCGCGAAATTGGGGGGAGAAGAGTTCCGCACTGCTCCCGCGAATGTCGAGCACGTGGTCTCCGCAAGACACGAGTGTGGCCAACGGAAACGTATTCGTGCTCAAAAGCGGCGATGGTCGAACCACGTTTCACGCCGTGGCCGCACCCGTTGTCTTTCAAGATTTCTCTGGTCTGACGGGATCGCTCGTCGTCGCGGCATCCACCATGAGCGTGGACCGCCTCATGGCCACCTACCTTTCCATCTTTCTCGGCTTCGGAATCGGCGTTGTTATTGTTGGTGCACTCTTGACGCGATTCCTCGTGACAACCACCTTTGCTCCGCTTCGTGAGGTGGAACAGACCGCGGCGGCAATTGCCGACGGCGACTTTAGTCAACGGTTGCAGGGAGCAACACCCAACACCGAGGTCGGTCGGCTTAATCGGGCCCTCAACATCATGCTCGGTCGAATTGATCGCGCCTTCGCCGATCGAAATCGCGCGCTGTCGCAAATGCAACGCTTTATTGGTGACGCCTCGCACGAGCTCCGCACTCCCCTGGTATCCGTGCGGGGATACGCCGAGCTCTACCGGATGGGAGCATTGCCCAAGAAGTCGGACATTGCCCAAGCAATGGATCGCATCGAGAAAGAGGCGATCCGCATGGGGGTCCTCGTGGAGGATCTCCTCGCGCTTGCGCGCCTCGACGAATCCCGTCCGCTCGAAATCACGGACGTCAACCTCGTCACGCTCGCTCACGATGCGGCCATGGATGCGCGAGCAGTGGACCCCGATCGACAGATTGACGTGATTATCCCGGGTGATGCCGGCGCGACATCCGAGCTGACGATTCAGGCCAGCGAAGACAAGATTCGTCAGGTGATGACGAATCTGCTCGGGAATGCGATCCGTTTCACTCCCACGAACACACCTCTCGAGATTCGACTGTCCTCGACGCGCGACGAGTCACCGCAATTCGCGACAATTTCGATTGTTGATCATGGTGACGGCATTGCGCCTCAAATTCGTCAAAAGATTTTTGAGCGATTCTGGCGAGCCGACTCGTCGCGCACTCGGGAAACAGGCGGCTCGGGTCTCGGCCTGGCCATCGTGGCTTCCATTGTGGATGCGCACCGCGGATCCATCGATGTCTCCGAGACTCCCGGTGGCGGGGCAACCTTCAGTGTGACCCTTCCTGTTGTCCACCCGAGGGAAACGTGAGCGTCTGACCACGGGGGATGTCGAATCCCCCCACGCCGCGGCACCGCGTGATTAACCTCTCGCCATGACACAATTCCACGTTGATAGTGATGCGGTCGCTCACGCCACCGCAACGGTCGCCGGTTCCGTTCATCGCATTCAGGCGGAGGTTTCGACATTGCGTTCGCAACTATCCGAACTGCAGGCCTCGTGGTCGGGTCCCGCAGCCAACGCATTTCAATCGACCGTCGATGCCTGGCACCAGACGCAACTTCGCGTCGAGGAAAGTCTCTCGACCCTCAACACGGCGCTTGCCACAGCGGCCCGGCATTACGCCGAGATGGAGATCGCGACGACGCGATTGTTCTCTGGCTAAGCGCAGACACGGTCTCGGGCTGTCACCGACTCGCGCGCGGAGGCCCCCACTCCGTGGCGCGAAAAACAAGTGGTCCCTCCCGAATACGGGAGGGACCACTTGTGCGTGTGACGGGGTGGGACTTAGAAGTCCATTCCACCGCTCGGGTCACCCATGGGGGCAGCCTGCTTCTCGGGCTTCTCAGCAACGACCGCCTCGGTCGTCAGGAACAGGCCTGCGATCGATGCCGCGTTCTGCAACGCGGAGCGCGTGACCTTGGCGGGGTCGATGATTCCCTGTGCAACGAGGTCGCCGTACTCGTCGGTCGCAGCGTTGAGGCCGTGACCGTTCGGGAGCGAGCGCACCTTGTCGACAACAACGCCAGGCTCGTGACCCGCGTTGAGTGCAATCTGGCGCAACGGTGCCTCGATGGCGACGCGCACGATGTTGACACCGGTCGCCTCGTCACCCTTGAGCTTCAACGAGTCAAGAGCCGAGCCGGCCTGAATCAGTGCCACACCACCTCCGGGGACAATGCCAGACGCTCCTGGAGCTTCTCGCGGTCATAGTCGCTGTCGGTGTTGTTGATCTCCTGGCGAATCTGCGCCACGCGACCCGCAATCTGTTCGGGGTCACCCGCACCCTCAACGATGGTCGTCTCGTCCTTGGTGATGACCACCTTACGAGCGCTACCGAGGAGATCGAGGTCTACCGTGTCGAGCTTCAGCCCGACCTCTTCGGAGATGACCTGGCCACCCGTGAGAATTGCGATGTCCTGCAGCATTGCCTTGCGACGGTCACCGAAGCCGGGAGCCTTGACGGCGACCGACTTGAAGATGCCACGAATCTTGTTCACGACGAGCGTCGCGAGTGCTTCGCCTTCGACATCTTCCGCGATGATCAGGAGCTGCTTGCCCGTCTGGGCAACCTTCTCAATCACCGGAATGAGGTCCTTGATGCTCGAGACCTTGGAGTTGACGATCAGGATGTACGGGTCTTCGAAAACCGCTTCCTGACGTTCGGGGTCCGTGACGAAATAGGCCGAGAGGTATCCCTTGTCGAAGCGCATACCTTCGGTGAGCTCGAGCTCGGTGCCGAAGGTGTTGGACTCTTCGACCGTGACGACGCCTTCTTTACCGACCTTGTCGATGGCCTCGGCAATGATCGCACCAATCTGCGGGTCCGCTGCCGAAATTGACGCGGTAGCCGCAATCTCTTCCTTGGTCTCAACCTCTTTCGCGTTCTTCTGCAGCTGAGCCGAGACGGCCTCTACCGCCTTTTCAATTCCGCGACGAAGTGCAATGGGGTCTGCGCCGGCTGCGACGTTGCGCAGACCTTCGCGAACGAGAGCCTGAGCGAGCACAGTGGCCGTCGTCGTACCGTCACCAGCGACGTCATCCGTCTTCTTGGCAACTTCCTTGACCAGCTCAGCGCCGATGCGCTCGTAAGGGTCTTCGAGGTCGATTTCTTTTGCAATCGACACACCGTCGTTCGTGATAGTGGGTGCGCCCCACTTCTTCTCCAGCACGACGTTGCGGCCACGCGGGCCGAGCGTTACCTTCACGGTGTCTGCGAGGATGTTCAACCCACGCTCGAGGCCACGACGTGCCTCTTCGTTAAACGCAATCATCTTTGCCATGGTTGTGTTTAGCCCTCCTAGGACCAGAATTCGTAAACCGAATAATTAGCACTCAACCTGTATGAGTGCTAATTCAATATTGGCAGTCTCGACCCGAGAGTGCAAACTGGCACACAGAACCTGTTGACGCGTCAGGGATTCACCACAACGGATCCACCGTCGCGCGGAGGCATCTCGATCCAGGTGTTCCCCGGCGCTAAGCGAATCCCCACGCCAAAGTCATCACTCAGGCGGATGCGCGCCTCTCGCGAATCCTTCACCCACGTGCCGTGAATCGTTTTGCCGCCCGTCGACACCCACGCTTCACCCGAGTCCACCATGATCGTTCGAGGAACAGGACCGTACTGCCAGTCAATTCCCACCGTCATGACGACAACGTTCGTCGCAGTGATCTGCCCGCCCTCATCCGTCATGTCGGCAACGCTGCCTTCCTGGTAGCGGAGGTATCCATTGGCGGCGGAGTCAAACGTCCACGTCGGGTAACGCTCATCGCTAAATGTCACGTTGATGCTGGATCCGGGACTGCCATCGCGCATCGCGGACGACGTTGCCACCGAACTGGAGTAGGCAAACATTTGCGGCGCGCGTCCCAAGTCCATGTGTTGCGAAATGATGGTCTGGGCGGCGACCCCCACGTTGTGCGGACCGTCCTTATCCGAAGTGCGATACAGCAGTCCCTCGGCCGCATCACTGCCGTCGATGATGTTCAAAATCGGCGTGTCAATCATCATCTCAACGAAACGTTGTTGACCGCCCGAGTAAGCCACAATCCCACCGAACGGCGTGATGATGTCGGGGTCCATGGGCCGAATCGATCTCACCGGACCGATCTGGGCAGGAATATCCGACTGCCAAAACGCCACATACCGCGTGAGACCGCCCTCAACCAGTTCCTCAAAAACGATATCCGCGTGACCCAAGCCATACTGGGGCCGAGCTTCCTCATGATTATCGACCTTGGCCGCGAGTGCGGGGTTCAGGAGCGTATCGGCCGGCACTGTTGTTCCTCGCAGTGGCGCAATGGACGTCGCGGGGGGAGGCACGTAGGTCGGCGTGTAGGACGGGGTGGGAACAGGCTGAGAGCCCGTGCATCCAGACAGAACCGCCATCGACACCACGGCGATGGCGGAGACGGCGACAAGCGTGGTGCGGTTCACTTGCACAGACTAACGCCGCGCGAGCGAGAAACGGCCGTGACTCACGAGTCGAGCGCGCCACGCGCCGAACACGTTAGGCCAGCTTGACCGACTCCGCCTGCGGCCCCTTGGCTCCCGTGCCGACCTCGAAAACAACTTTCTGGCCCTCTTCGAGCACCTTGTAGCCGTTCATGTCGATCGCCGAGTAGTGAACGAAAACATCTTGTCCGTCGCCGTCCACGGTGATGAAGCCGTAGCCCTTTTCAGCGTTGAACCACTTAACGGTTCCAGTCGCCATGTGTGAATCTCCCATTGCGTTGTTCCAACCGGCAAACGCGGGATGCGCGAACCGTTGCCTGATATTACCGGCGGAGTTGGCCAATAGGAGAGGGAAAAGCTCGAAATAAATGTCGCAAATTGCTAACGATTCGGCCATCCGGTGCGGTGTCGCAACGAGAGGACGTCAGCGACGTGGCTTCGTATCGACCGATTCGCGGGTGACGTGCCCGTCTCGGCAACCTAGTTCGCCGTTGGGGTCGGCGTCGCCGTCGGCACCGGATCAGCGGTATGAAAGTACGAGCTTCCCACCACGACGGTAATTTTCGCCGCCGCGCCGGCATAGGCGGGCGTTCGTTCGGTCTCCGCCCCGGCCCCGAGTGCGCGGGCAATACCCTTGGCAGCGCCTTCCACGGCGGGGTCGCCAAAGTACACCATCGTTTTCTCGACGACG
>RFQD01000063.1 GCA_009925875.1 Microbacteriaceae bacterium
TGTTTGACGCAAAAACCCTCCCGAGCGAATTGCGCTCGCGAAAGATTTACGACCACAACCCGGAGTATGCGCTGGTTGGTTACACGCACGACGAAAAACGTGACATTGCGCTCGAATTTGCCGAAAAACTCAACAAGTCGACCGGACTCGTGCATGTCATCTTCCCGCTTGGCGGACTCTCGATTCCGGCCCGCGAAGGTGGGGTGTTCTTCGACCCAGAAGGTGACGAGATCATGCGCTCGACCATCCAGTCGACTCTTCGCCCCGACATCACTTTTGAGACGTCGGATGCGCACATCAACGACCTCGAACTCGGTGCCCTGGCCGCACAACGGCTCTTGGAACTTCTCAACAAACAAAAAGGAAACGAAAAGAAATGACTGAACAGCCCATCGCTCGCTTGACGACCGGAGACGACGAATTTCGCTCCAAGTTTCGTTCGTGGAATCTGTCCGATTTGTCGTACGTCGACATCAAGGAATATCTGACGACGAAGGACACGATTCTCGTTCCGATGGCTAGCACCGAACAGCATGGTCCGCACCTGCCCCTTGCATGCGACACCATTACGGCAGTTGAGGTATCGCGTCGCATTAGTGAGCAAATTGGCGTACTCCACACGCCCCCACTCTGGGCCGGTTACTCGCCTCAGCACATGTATGGGCCGGGCGAGGGGCGCGGCACGATCACACTTCGCGCTGACACGCTACTGAACCTGATGTACGACGTCGCGCGCAGCCTCATCCACCACGGATTCAATCGCATCATCTTCATCAACGGTCACGGATCGAACATCAAAGTTGTTGACCCGGTGCTTCGTCGTCTGCGCTACGAAACGGGAGCGCTCATTTCGTTCGTCAAACCCTACATGGAGCGCTATGTCGGAATTCTCGATGGCCTGATGGAAAACCCGCCAGAGGAAACACCGGGATGGCACTCGAGCGAGCTCGAAACGTCTCAGTGCATGGCGTGGAACCCTGACCTGGTGCGCATGGAGCGGGCCGTCGACACGCGTGCGCACATTCCCGAGTTCTTGCCGAAATCGTTCAGTAAAGACGACGGGATGCCCGATGCCGAATTCGAGGGCTACCAGTACTTCAGCTTCCCGATGGACCACCACGAGTTCGTCGAAAACGGCATCATTGGCAACCCGATGCGCGCGACCCCGGAGAAGGGATTCGAAGCGTTCCGCCGCCTGAGCGAGCACGTTGCGCGCGGAATCATGGAACTTGAAAAGGTCCCCGTCTCGGTGCACGATCGCGAGTTTGTTGGCCGGGTGATGTGAGTCGCGTTTCTGCGTGATTTAATTGGGGAAACGACTGAGGGCGAAATGGGGTCATCCGTGGCAGTAGAAGCTGCGTCATTGGTTGACGTTGCGTATGAGAACCTTCTCGCGCGCATCACTTCGTTTCACGTCAAGGCTGGTGCTCCGCTTTCCGAGGTGAAAATCTCGAAGGAACTCAACATTAGCCGCACCCCGATCAGGGAGGCGCTCCAGCGACTCGAAAAGGAAGGTCTCGTCCAGCGCACAGAATCATCGCGCTTCACGGTTGCTCAGATTTCGATTCGAGAAGTCAATGAAGCGTGTGACATGTTGGAGATTCTCGACACGTACATCTTCTCGAAGGCATCGACCTTGCTGACGCCGGAAGACGCCGAAGAGTTGCGGCTGTCCGTCAAGCGAATGAATGACGCGTGCGATGCGAACGACCGTTCCGCCTGGACCGAGGCCGATCGCGGGTTTCACCAACTGCTGAACCGGGTGGCCGGGAACGAACTCGTCGCGGATACGGTTCGAGAGACACGTCGTCGCGTGCAGCGGTTTTGGATTCGATCAACTGTGGGTCAGTTCGATCGGCTGAGCACCTGCACGACCGAGCACGCGGAACTCGTCGATGCGATCATCAACAAAGACCTGGCGGCCATCCCGCCGGCGGTGCAAGAGCATATCGGTCACCTTCGCGAGAATGTGGTTGCTCTTCTCACGACCGTCGCGCTACTGACCGGTGACGACGTCGCCTAACGCGAATCAACACGAACCACTGTGAATGCCCGGCTCACTTTCGTGAGCCGGGCATTCGTTTGCCAGGACGAGGTATTTCGTTGCTCGAGCGGACTAGTCGCTCGAGAACGCGGCGTCGAATGCCGACGTGGGAACCTCCCACAGCAACGAACGCACGAATTCGACAGCGTGCTTGGCGCCGTGAAGACGATCCATTCCGGCGTCTTCCCACTCAACTGAGATCGGACCGGTGTATCCGATCGCGTTGAGTGCCCGGAAGGCGTCTTCCCACGGGACATCACCGCGGCCCGTCGAGACGAAGTCCCATCCTCGACGGGGGTCTGCCCACGCGCCGTGCGAACCCATGATTCCGTTGCGACCGTTGCCCATGCGCATCCGCGTGTCTTTGCAATCGACGTGATAAATGCGATCAGCAAAGTCGAGGATGAACGCAACGGGGTCGAGTCCCTGCCACACCATATGCGACGGGTCCCAGTTGAGACCGAAGGCCGCGCGGTGGTTGATGGCTTCCAGCGTCTTAACTGTTGTCCAGTAGTCGTAGGCGATTTCTGACGGGTGAACCTCGTGCGCAAATCGCACACCTTCGGCGTCGTAGACATCGAGAATGGGGTTCCATCGCGTCGCGAAGTCTTCGTACCCGGCATCAATGACGTCTTGACCAACCGGCGGGAACATCGCCACGTACTGCCAAATGCTCGACCCGGTAAAGCCAACGACGGTGTCGACTCCGAGTTTGCGGGCAGCAATGGCCGTGCGCTTCATTTCTTCGGCGGCTCGTTGTCGAACGCCTTCCTGGTCCCCGTCGCCCCAAACCTTCGCACCGACGATGGCCTTGTGTCGAAAGTCGATGGGGTTGTCGCAGACTGCCTGACCTTTGAGGTGATTCGATATCGCGAATACCTCAAGGTTGTACTTCTTGAGGAGTTCTCGCTTTTCGGCGACGTAGGAGTCGTCTTCGCTGGCGAGCCAGGGGTCAAAATGATCTCCCCAACAGGCAAGCTCGAGTCCGTCATAGCCCCATTCGGCGGCGTGTTTTGCAACCGTCTCGAGAGGCAAGTCGGCCCATTGCCCGGTAAAGAGCGTTACCGGGTGTGACGATTTTTCAGCCATTTCTTCTCCGTTCTATTCTTCTGGTGCGGTGAGCGCGTGTCCGTTTTCGGCACTGTTGGCGATGGCGTCAATGACGGCCTGCACGGCGTGCCCGTCCTCGAAACTCGGTGACGCAGGGGTGCCGTTCTGGATCGAGTTCACGAATTCGAAGAACTGGTGGGTGAACGAGTGTTCCCAGCCGATGATGTGGCCGTCAGGCCACCAGGCAGCGAGATACGGATGCGCCGACTCTGTCACCAGAATGCGCCGGTAACCCTGCTCGCCGGCCGGGTCTTCGCGATCGAACAACCAGAGCTCGTTGAGGTTCTCGAGGTTGAACAGAATGCTGCCCTTGGTACCGAAAATGCTCAGCGACAGCTCGTTCTTGCGCCCGGGCGCATTTCGCGTGACGTCGAGGTTGGCCACCGCTCCACCCGAAAGTGCGAGCGTGGCGAGAGCGGCGTCATCGACGGTGACGTTACCGAGCTTGCCCGATCCGTCGGGTCGTTGATGAGTAAAGGTGCGCAGGTGTCCGGTCACTCCCTCAACAGATTTGCCGGTGAGGTGACGCATCAGGTCGACAACATGGGCTCCGAGGTCACCCAAAACACCGGTTCCGGCGCGTTCTTTTTGTAAACGCCAACTCATGGGCAACGTCGGGTCGCTGAGCCAATCTTGTAGATAGGCGCCTCGAATGTGAAGCACGTCGCCGACCCGACCTTCGTCTATGAGCCGCTTCGCGAGCATGAGTGCGGGCACGCGTCGATAGTTGAAGTTGACGGCGGACATGACTCCGCGCGACTGCGCCGCCCGGGCCGCGGCGACCATTGCACGGCTTTCATCCATCGTGTTCGCCAGTGGCTTTTCAACAAGCACGTGCTTGCCCGCCTCGAGAGCGGCAATGGCGATTTCCGCGTGAGAATCGCCGGGGGTACAAATGTCGACGATGTCGATGGATGGATCCGCAATGACATCGCGCCAGTCCGTCAGCGCGCGATTCCAACCGAGTTGAGACGCGACACGAGCCACCGCGTTGGCGTCTCGTCCCACAATGGATTCCATGTGTATGCGCGGTGTCGCGAACGCCGCATTCAGGTTTCTCCACCCCTGCGAGTGAGCGCGACCCATGAAGCCGTACCCAATCATGCCGACGCGGAACTCTTTCTCGTTCGAGCTTCCCATTACATTCCCTCTTTCGGTAACGGTGTGTCGTCGTTGACAAAAAACATTGAGGTTAGTGCTTGCGCAACAATATACCTGTATGTATGTTTCTGTGTATACAGTTTCGAATACAAAAAACTGCACCGATGAAAATGTCAGAAATGGAGTGAGGCACCGTGGATATCTGGCCACTCATTTTGCTTAACGGTCTGACGTTGGGTGCGGTTTATTTTGTGGCTTCGAGCGGCCTGACGCTTATTTTTGGCCTGATGCGCGTTATTACGTTGGCTCATGGAACGTCGTTCCTGTTCGGTGGTTACCTGGGATATGTGGTCGCCGCGGCCACCGATAACTGGATTTTGGGTCTGCTGGCGGGTCTGCTTGCAGCTGGACTCCTCGGTCTTTTCACGCATCAGGTGCTCATTCGCCGCTTTCAAGACGATGACATGCGCGTGGCACTCATCACGCTCGGTGTCGCCGTCATTGGAACGGACCTCATGCTCGCTATCTTCGGAGGGACCGCGACGCAGGTACCCTTCCCGCAGAACTTGCAGGTGGCCGTCAATCTTCCTGGTATCGGTGACTACCCCCTTATCCGTCTCATTATTTTGGCCATCGCAATCGTGCTCGGGCTCGCAATTTACTTCATCATCGCGAAAACGCGATTCGGATCAATCGTGCGGGCGGGTGTCGATGATGCACCGATGACGTCGGCAACAGGAGTCAACGTGCGCGTGGTCTTCGCCGTCATTTTTGCGGTTGGTTCTGCGCTCGCGGGTCTTGCGGGGGTCATTTCGGGCAGTCTCTTTCCGTTGCTGCCCGGGCAAGACGGTAGCTACCTTCTCTTCTCGCTGGTCGTCGTCATCGTGGGCGGCATGGGAAGCATTCCCGGTGCAGCCATTGGTTCGGCCTTGGTCGGAATCGTGTCTCAATTCGCGCTCGTTGTGGCACCGACGTATGCCTTCGTATTGACCTTTGCCCTCATGGTCATCGTTTTGGCCGTTCGCCCTCAAGGAATCATGGGTCGCCCCGCATGAGCACATCCACTTCTTCGACACCGCGCACCGCGAACTGGCGAGGCTGGGTCACGGCCCAAAACGTGGTTGTGGTCGTTGTACTCCTCGCCGCAATCATCTTTCCGCTCGTCGTCGACAGACCTCGATTCTGGTTGCCCAACATCGGCGTTCGTACCCTCTGGATGGGCACCATCGCAATGAGCCTGGTGTTTCTGAATAGGTACGTCGGACTGCTGTCCCTCGCTCAAATGACCTTCGCGGGCATCTGCTCATACGGCATTGGGTACTTCTCGGTCACCATGGGCTGGCCGATCATCCCGTCAATCATCTTGTCGCTCGGCGTCGGATCCTTCGCTGGCTGGCTGACCGCTCTCATCGCAGTTCGCACGAAGGCCATCTACTTCATGATGATTACCCTTGCCCTGAGCCAAGTCTTTTACTCCTGGGCATCACAGGCGATTGAGGTCACCAATGCTCGGCGTGGAATCGCCCCCATTCCTCGCCCCGACTTTGGTTTCATCAACCTCAACGACATCACGACGTTCTACTACTTCGCTTTGTTCTTGGCGGTGCTCTCGTACTTCATTTTCCGTTACACCGCGAAATCGCAGTTTGGTTTGGCAATTCAGGGCATCAAAGACAGCCCGGAACGGATGAGCGCGCTCGGGTACAACGTCAATCGTTACCGCACCGCGGCCTTGACCTTGGCGGCGTTTGTTGCGTCAATCGGTGGAGTCATTCTCGTCTTTGACCGTAATCAGGTTGACCCGAGCTTTGTCAGCCTCGACGCGACGCTCAACATCCTCGTCGTTGCCGTCGTGGGTGGCATTGGATCACTCGGTGGTGTCTTCATCGGTGGTCTGGTTTTTGCGCTCCTGCAGAACTTCGCCCAGGACTTCACCGACCGTTACATGACTCTCACCGGTTTGGTGTTCATTGGCGTTCTGTTGTTTTTCCCGACCGGCCTCGTCGGTCTGGGTCCCATAATCCGACGACTGTTTTCGAGGCGGGCAAAGACGTCCAATTCGGCGGAGTCGTCCGAGACGCTGGACGCTGCAAGGCGCGCTGGCACCCACAACAAGAAAGGGCAACACAAATGAAAGCAACACTCACGAAGAGGCTTTTGCCGGTCGTTGCAATCGCAGCTACCGCTGGCCTCCTTCTCTCCGGCTGCTCCGGCGCCGGTGGGGGAGAAACTAAGGAAATCAAGATCGGTGTACTCGCAACCGACAAGGGCAACCTTGCCTTTGGTATGGATGAGGCGAAAGCTGCCATCGGAGTCTCGATGGCGTCGATCGGTGGCACCATTGACGGCGGCGAAATCAACGGCGTGCCCGTGACCATCGTTTATGAAGGAACCGACGGAACCAGTGCAACGGCTCAGACCGCGGTGAAGAAGCTCGTCGAGAAAGACGGCGTCGACATCGTTTTCGGACCGGTGTCTGGCGACGAGGGTGAAGCGGTCGTTCAGTACGCACTGACCACGCCTGAGGTGACCTACGTCAATGGATCGGCTAGCCCGGTCGGTATGACCCTCGCCGGAGCAACCAACTTCTTCCGCTTCCACGGCGACTCGGCCATGTGGATGGGTGGTCTCGGTAACTATGCCTACAACGACAAGGGCTACAAGAAGATCTACGCGATCGCAGAGGACTACTCTTTCCCCTACGACAACGCCGGAGGATTCTTCTCGGAGTTCTGCGCCGCTGGTGGACAGGTGACCGGTAATTCCTGGGTTCCCGTGGGCACCACGGACTACTCGTCGATCATCGCTCAGATTCCTGCCGACACGGACGCCGTGTACGTCGGTCTCGGTGGCGCCGACGCAGCCAGCTTCCTGTCGCAGGCCGTTACGGCCGGTGTCAAGAAGCCGCTCGTTGGTGGAACGATCGCCGTCGACACGACCCAGACCGCGCGCTTCTACGAGCACGCCGGCCGGCGGCTCCCCAGCGT
>RFQD01000064.1 GCA_009925875.1 Microbacteriaceae bacterium
TCGCTCACATTCGTCTCGATGAATGATGGTAATCCCCCAATCACGAGCACGTTGCACGTAAGCGGCCGAATTTGCGAAATCTGCGATGCCGATCTGCACGACATGAGCCGGATTAAGACCCGCCTCGACGAGTCGGCGCACCGGTGAACCGTTTGAAACACCGTCGCGCAGATCGAAGTGCGCGTCGAGGGTGATCAAACCCGCCGTCTCTCGCTGGTCACCCCACGCACCACACGCCGTCGCGAACGTGAGTGAGTTGTCTCCCCCGAGTGCCACCACGAGCGCCGCACGATCTCGAGCCTGTGCGACAAGGGTCATCGTACGCGCCTCTCCTTCGGGCGAATCCGGGTCGACAACATCGCCAAAGTCCGCACACACCACGTTCGAGAGAGCATCCTGGGCGTCAAATCCTCTGTCGGGCACCAGAGCGGGACTGTAGCGCCGCAAGGCCTCACGAATCGCGGCGGGTGTGAGCTGCGCATTGGTCGGCGACAACGACGTCAGGTGAGCGGGCACGCCAAGAAGTGCCACTCCGATGGGACCGTCGACGTCTGCGGGTGACGGCCATGAGCCGGCGCGCGGCCACAAGTCGTCGTGAGAGAGCGCAACGGGCATGTTCACGAGCACGAGGTTATCAGCAGCTCTCCGCTCGCGCCGGGAGCGCGGCCGTCGAGACTACAGCGAGACCGCTTCGCCGGGATGTGGAACACGAACATTCCAGTGCAGCTCGGTTTCAATCCGCAACCGGAGGCGGTCGCTGGCCGCCGGCTCGCCGTGCGTGACGTAGGTGCGGGATGGCGGCGTCGGAGCGTGCCGCATCCATTCGATGAGTTGGTCGGCATCGGCGTGACCCGACATGCTCTGCAGTGCGATGACTTCGGCACGGATGGGGACGTCGGCCCCAAAGATGCGCAAGCTTCGTTCTCCGGCGGCGAGGAAGGCGCCGCGCGTTCCGCCCGCTTGATATCCCGACAACAAAATTGCGTTCTTCTCGTCTTGCCCAAAAGCGACCACGTGATGCAGAATTCGACCGCCGGTCATCATGCCGCTCGCCGCGATAATAATCATGGGGCCGTGACGTTCATTGAGTTGTTTCGACTCTTCGACCGTGCGCACAAGGTGGGCGATGTTGTACATCTGCACAAACTCGTCGCCATCCACACGATGTTCCTCGCGATGCGCCTCGTACATGTGTGTCGCGTTGACCGCCATCGGCGAATTCAGGTAAACGGGAACCGTGGGGATGCTTCCGTTCTGCATCAGACGAGAAATGTGCAACAGAAGGGCTTGGGACCGTCCCACAGCAAACGCCGGAATCACGACCACTCCCCCGCGTCCGAGCACCCGGCTGAGCACGGGCTGCAATTCCGCCATGGGATCGTGATTCGGGTGCGATCGGTCGCCGTAGGTGGATTCGGTCACCAAGACGTCGGCACCGACAAATTCCCGCGGGGGCAACATCAAGGGATCATCCACACGACCGAGGTCGCCCGTGAAGTGCACAGTTTTACCACCGAGCTCAATGTGCAACTGGGATGCACCCAGAATGTGTCCCGCCGGCACGAACGTCACATTCACGCCGGGTGCGACCTCAACGCGCGAATCAAAGCCAACTGTGCGAAACCGCGACAGTGCGAGTTCGGCATCATCCGCGTTATAAAGAGGCAACGGATGCGCGTGCTTCGAATACCCCTTGCGAACCGCGCGCTCTGCCTCCTCCTCCAGCAGATGAGCGCTGTCAGGTAGTAACAACGAGCACAGCTCGGCGGTGCCTTCCGTTGTCACGATGTTGCCGGCAAAACCGTCTCGAACCAGGGCCGGCAGATAACCCGAATGGTCGAGGTGTGCGTGCGAGAGCACGACCGCGTCAATCGTGCGCGGATCCACGGGAAACTCCTCGCGATTGCGTTCGCGTAATTCCTTGTACCCCTGAAACAACCCGCAGTCGACAAGAACGCGCGTTTCACCCGATTCGAGTAGATACCGGGACCCGGTGACTGTTCCGGTGGCTCCGAGAAAATGCAGGCGTGATCCAGGTGTGCTGCTCATGACTTCAGCCTAAGACTCATTCACGACATCAGACCGGGGGCTTGCCGCCACGGACCCCACGGAAGATGGCCCTCTCGTAAGAGGGCCATCGTGTGGTTGCGGGGGCAGGATTTGAACCTACGACCTCTGGGTTATGAGCCCAGCGAGCTACCGAGCTGCTCCACCCCGCGTCGGTGAGACCAGAGTATCACGGTCGAACCGGGCGGTCGAACCGGGCAGTGGCTACTTCTTGTGCGAGAGCGCGTGGAATGCTTTGCGAACCGCCGCCGTGAGGCGCGCGTCTTCGGTCCGCGACGCTTTCTCATTCTCTGCCGCAATCGCATCTGTTCGAGCGCGATAGGCGGACATGGCCTCCGTGATTGCCTCGGTGAGTGTCTCCACTTGATATTTGTTCAAGGAGGTCTGCGCCTCCTCAGCTAACGCGGTCGCCTCGACCAGCGCTGCCTTCGTCTCGGTCAAGCTGAACTCGGTCTCGCGCAGCGACGCAGAACTCGTCGCGAGCGCTTCCTCGAGTTCCGTTGCTCGTTGTTGCGCTTCCTCAAGTTGCGTGCGCGCGAGGCTCTGCGCCTCGCGAATCCGATCGGCAATTCCCTCAATTTTGGATTGCAACTCGTCGCGCTCGCGCGTCATCTCAGCCAGCTGTGCCGTCAACGTCTCCACGTTGGCACGAGCAGATCTCAAATCCTCGATGGAATCCGCCGCCGCATGCTCACGAACCTGCTCGAGCGACTGATCGAACGAGGTCGCTTGCGACGCCAGTTGGGCATTGAGGGCTTCGATACGTTTGGCGGCTTCGACCCGATATCCCTCCGCCAACACGGCAGCTTCTTCGGCAATCGCGCGATCGGTCAAGGCCGTCAGTTCGGGGTCGCGCGCGATGGCCTCACCAAAAAGCACCACCAACATCGCGATGAGCTCTTGCCGAGCGGAGGACACCATGAAGCAAATCCTAGCGACAGGGCCCTACATTGTTCGCATGATGAGCGGCGAGACGCGCACCCTGCGAAATCGGTTTACTGACCGGATGCGGCAATCGCCGCTTCCAGGGCGGCCTGGAGTCGGGCATCCGCTTCACCAAACGCCGCCCAGTCGCCAGCCACGCGTGCGGCTTCACGATCGAGCAGCGCCTTCTTGGCGTTGGACAACGCCGCGGTGAGCGCGGGGCTCGACGCGGTTCCCGCACCCGACGGGGTATCGGGATTCGTCGGAGTGTCGTTCGCCGGGTCGTTCACATTGGCTCCACCCGTCGCGTTACCCCCAAAGAGCACGTCGAGTGCACCATTTAGCGTGTTCTCAAACGCAATCTTGTCGCCAAATGCCACGAGGATTTTTTTCAATAGTGGATAGCTCGTGTTCCCGGTCGATTGAACGTACACGGGCTGCACATAGAGCAAACCACCTCCCACCGGGAGCGTGAGCAAATTACCCTTCAAGACATCCGTCGAACCCTGACTCAACAGATTGAGTTCTTTCGAGACCGCAGGGTCGGCGTTGAAATTGTTTTGCACCTGACCCGGACCGGGTACAGTAACATCCTTCGGTAGCGTCAACAAGCGCAGTTTCCCGAAATCTGCATCGGGCTTACCCGCTGTGGAGCCCGCATCCGAATCCGCGACGAGATAACCCGTCAAAACGTTACGGCTCGAGGTTCCGGTGGCATCGGGGATGAATGTCGAATAGATCGAGAAGGCCGGATCGGTCGCACCGGGAACCTTCATGGTCAGGTAGTACGGAGATTGGAATCGCGTCGTGTCGGCACCGGCTGTGGGATCCGTCGGTGTGATCCACGCGTCATCACGCGAGTAAAACGAACCAGAGTCCGTGACGTGGTACTGACCGAGAATGGCGCGCTGCGCCTTGAACAGGTCGGTGGGATAGCGCACATGGCTCATCAATTCCGCACTCATATCGGAAACAGGTCGCACATGCGCGGGATAGATTTTCTGCCACGTTTGAAGAACCGGGTCGGTGGGATCCCACGCGAAGAGCGTCACCGTACCGTCATAGGCGTCAACGGTCGCCTTGACCGAATTGCGAATGTAGTTAATGTTGTCGAGAGCAAAGGCGTCGAGCGTCGACTGCTGATCGGCCGTGACGGCCGAGAGACTTTCCACCCGCGAGTACGGGTAATTTGTGCTCGTCGTATAGCCGTCCACGATCCATACGATGCGACCATCGACGACACTCGGGTACGGGTCGCGGTCAAGCGTCAGATAAGGGGCCACCTTCGACACGCGCGTCAGCGGGTTGCGGTCATACAGAATCTGGGATTTGTCATTCACTGCGTCTGACAAGATGATTTGTTCGCTCTGGAATTTCAGGGCGTAAATGAGACGCGTGAAGATGTTGTCGAGAATCGGTCCGCCATTGCCGGTGAACGTCGTATACGCCTGCCCGCCCTCGGTCGTCGATGACGGATAGTCGAGCTCGACCGGACTCGATCCCTCGGGTCCGCCCACGATCGAGTAGAGCGGAGAATTCTCACCGAAGTAGATGCGCGGCTCAAATGCGCCGAGCGAACCCGTCGACGGGATGCCCGCCTCCAAGAAAACCGGTTGCCCCTCAACCGTTCGTTCGGTGCCATACGCGGCCACGAGTCCGTAGCCATGCGTGTACACAACCGTGTTGTTGTACCACGATTGTGAGTCACCAATGCCGGCCTGGTTGAGCTCACGAACGGCAACGACGGAGTCCTGAGTCTTGCCGTCGATCGAGTATCGATCAACATCAAGACTGGGCGTGAAGGCGTAGTACTGCTTGAACTGCTCAAGCTGAGCGTACGACGCGCTGACAAGATCGGGATCAATAATGCGGATGCTCGCCGTGGTCTCGGCATCGGCGCGGAGCGCGCCGGGTTGAACATCCGTCTTCGCGTTGTAGGGAATCTCTTCGAGATTGTCGACGCCATACGCTTGCCGCGTCATGTTGATGTTGCGTTCGATGTAGGGCGCTTCGAGGCTTCGTTCACTCGGGTCGACAATGAAACGCTGCATGATCCACGGATACGCGCTGCCGAGAATCAGGCTGGACACCACGAGCAGAGCCGTGCCCACCAGGGGCAGACGCCATCGACCGGTGACCGCGGTCACGAGAAAGAGCAACGCGACCAGAGCCGCAATCGCCGAGATGATTTGGAAAGCCGGAATCGTGGCGTTCACGTCGGTGTACGAGGCTCCGGTCATGAGACCCGTGGAGTTAAACACCGTGGCGTATTGATCGAGCCAAATACTCACGGCCTGCAGAGCAAGATAAACAAACGCGGTCACGGCGAGTTGCACGCGCGCGGGTTTGGCAACCCGAAGCTCTCGTCGAGAAATAGAAATCGACCCGTACACGTAGTTCGTGATGAGTGAAACGAGCAGACAGAGCAACACAATCGCAGAGAAGAATGCGAGGACGGCCCGATAGAACGGGAGATCGAACATGTAGAACGACACGTTGAAGCCGAACTGCGGGTCCGTGGTTCCACCGGGGGTGCTGTTCCACCACAACAGTGCGGTCTTCCACTGTGGGGATATCGCGAGTCCGGCGAAAACGCCCAGGACAACGGGCACGCCCCACGTGAGTAGTCGACGCAACGGTTGGGGACGGCCATCGCAATGAACCCGCCGAGAAAAAACGCGAGTCCGGCAATCCACTGCGTGGCGAGGACACCCATGAAACCGACTTGCGTGAACCAGAGCACCTCAGCGTAAAAGGTTGCAAAGGAGAAGAACGCAATCACGAGAACCGCAAGCACGGCAATCGCCACAAAGACGGGTGCTCGGCGCGAGTTGCGATTTCGAGGAGTTGTTGTGGTCACGATTGCCTCACGTTACGAATCATGCGATGGATTAACACTTTACTTTTGCGCACTCGCCACGACGGAGTCGCAGGTGCGAATACCGTTCGCTGCTGCATCGGCGAGGGCTACGTCCGGGGTCGAATGATTGCCCAGATACTTCAGCACCGTGATGGCCTCCGACAATGTGCTGACCGCGAAGACGGCGATTCCTTCGGGGACGTTACCGACGACCGCATCGCAATTCTCTGCGGGAGCAAGAAACAGTGGGGACCCCGTGTTTTTGGCGCCGAAAAGTTTTTGCCTGATGCCACCGATCGGACCCACGTTGCCCAAATTGTCGATCGTCCCGGTACCGGAAATGTTGAGACCACTGTTGAGGTTTCCTGGTGTCAATTTGTCAATGATGCCCAACGCAAACATCATCCCCGCACTCGGGCCACCCACGTCGTCGAGTCGAATTGTGACATCAAAGGGAAAGTCATACGCAACCGAGGCTCCGATGCCGAGAACCGTATCGCCCGCGTCATTTTTATAGGGCGCCACATCAATGTCGCGCATTTGTCCGTCGCGCAAAACACCCAACGTCACGGTTGTCCCCGCGCCGGCATCCACCAATTTTTCACGCAGTTGCGCAACCGATTGCGGAGCGAAACCGTTGATGGAGGCAATGACGTCACCCTTTTTGAGCGGCCCATCCGAGGCACTTCCCTGAGCAAAACCAAGCACCTCGATGCCAGACACGACGTGGTACCCCTCGTAGGTCATGGCGGCCGCCACAGCGTCATGTTGAGAATTCACCATGAGAGCGGTGTTCTCTTTTTCGCGATCGGCATTCGTCACATCCGGTGGAAATACCGCATCAACCGGAACTACCGCACGCGACCGATCGAACCACGCAACAATGACGTCACCCCAACTCGGCAACGAATCGGGAACACCCAAAACATTGACCGTCAACAAATTGAGATTGCCGTCCGTGGGGAACGTCGTCGCGCCGTCAATCGAGATGAGCGGCACCTTGTCCTTTTGGTCACTGCCGTCCACGGCGACACTCACCGTGCCGAGGGTGTTGAAGGTCGGGCCCGGTTGCTCAATGACGTAGGGAGCCGGCGTCGCGGTCAGCGCAACGGTGAGAATGATGGCACCCGCCACGAGAGCCGAACCCCACCGCCATCGGCGCTGCGCAGGGGTGGTAGGAGGCCGTGAAGGTTCACGTGGCGCACCCGAAGCGTCAGAGGAGTACAACGTCACGTTCTCAGCCTGTCAGATAAGGGAACCCTGCACCGACCATCGCGACGGAACACGAACGTTGTTCGCGCCCAGCGCAAGCCGGTTTCGCCGCTCCACGGGGGATTGTCAGTCAGTCTCGGGTTAGCG
>RFQD01000065.1 GCA_009925875.1 Microbacteriaceae bacterium
ATAAGGTGGCTCGCGGCGAAGTCACGGTTCCGCCGTGGTCATGCCGGTTTGTCAGTGTTCGCGACCTTCTCGTGCAAAACAATCTCCTCGATGAGTTCATCGCGCAAGGTGGCCTCGGCATGATCGTTGGACTTTCGCGCGACTCCGGTCTGGTACCGATTTCGATGACGATGAACCTCGAGACGGGAGCCATTGCGTGCGACCACACGCTTCCTCCGGTGTATTACTTCACGACCTGGGGCGGACAACGGCGCATTGAAGCAAACGCCCGACTCTATGACACGTTCTTTGCCGATTCAGCGGGACTCCAACTCGAGGAGGTTCTCCGTGTCAGCGCTTAGCACTCTGATGAAGAATCCGGTCGCACAGGGCAGTTACCGAAAACTTCTCGAATCTGGTTTCGTTCCCCGCCGTGCGTTCGCTCACTATTTCATGAACACGGCGGGCATCCGCAGTCGGGTTCACCTGCAGAACTACTACTCGATGTTTTTTCTGACCTGACCCCGGTTGACGCGAGGGTGTGGCTCTACGACTCGCGTGGCTCCCTCCTCGCGCACCGCACCTTCTCGATTCCCGCATTCGGTCAGCTGTATCTCGAAATTCGTGACATCGCCGGAGAGGATCTGGACTCCGAGGGCATGATTGTCGTCGATGTTGTCCCCCCTAAGGCGACGAAGCACAACCTCAAGACCCTGCCGAATATTCAAGCGCTCACGGTGCAGACCCCCTTCTGGGTCTCCTACCGAGATGATGACGACAATTACATGTACGTGCACTCCATCGAGGTCTACCGCGGCCGGGTCTTCGGGGCGGTGTGGCCAGTAAACCAGATGTTGGCACGTGCTCCGCAGGCCCGTGAGCCCTGGGAATCCTGGCGACTACTCGACGTCAACCTGCTCGACGAACTGCAAGTTGTCGTGATGAACCACTCCGCCACGACGGGAACCACGAGAGTGAAAGTAATCTCGCCCGACGGCGGTGAACTGTGGTCTCACGAAGTGACTCTGAACTCGCGAGAATCACGACGCGTCGTGGTCCCCACGGAGAAAATCGAGGAATGGCGAAAAACGGGCACGCACGAATCGGTGCGCGTTGCTCTGTCGTCGATTCTTTCGGACAACGGGAAGCCCTACGTTCTGCTCCGCTACGGCGACGGTCCGCTGAGCATGCACCACGGTTAGAAGATGATTCCCGCCTCTCGCAGACGATCACGGAGCGGGTAAGCAAAAGTTTCACTAAACGTCTGGGTCATGTGGTGGGAGTCGCTGTAGACGACAGCACCAAACAAAACTGGTTGACAGTCGTCGGGACAGAAAAAATCTGTAAAGTCAACAAGAATCGCCTGAGCAGAGAGCGACGCGGCTAGGGCCTCATAGTCGGTTGAGATTAGGGCCTCCGATTTTGGTAACGCGCATTGCGTACCTGCGCGAGAGTTGAAAACCTTTGCGACACAAGATGAAGTTCCCTCATTCATGTGGGGTGTGTCCCGAATAACAACAATCCGTGTACCGGATCTTTGAAGCGATTCCCACGTTTGCTGGTAATCGACAATGACGTCATGTTCATTCAGTGCACCGGATGCGACTTCGCTCGACAGGTTTTCGGCTAACGCAGTGACGATGACGAAGTTGTAGGCCGGTCCGGATTGAATAGCATCTACGACCTCCTGACTCCACGTCGAGCAGTTCTCAAATTCTTTAGTGCGTTGGCCGATCATGAATGTGCAGCTGGACTTCAGGTAAATGTCAAGTTGCCAGCCCTCCTCCGTGGCGAGCTTTTTGAGCGCAGGAAACCAGTGTCCGGCATGAGAGTCGCCGACGAGGGCAACGCGAGTTTCCGAGCCAATCTCTCCGAATTGACACACTGAAAGCACCAGCGTGTCTGTCTTGCATTCGTTGGCTTCGACGGGGACATCCGCTTCCGCACGCGCTGGATCGGGAGTAAGTAGCGGCCAATCGACCGTCGAACATTCGTGTCCGTGTGTCAAAGACTGCGCTCCAAAACACGGATTCTGTTTCAATTTCTCTCGCACTTTCGATTCAGAAGCGATTCTCGAATCGAGATTGAGCGACGCCGCAATGCTCGGGGACAACGTCAGAACGGCTGCCACAAGAGCAGCAAGGATTGTGACAACAGGTTTGGCTGCCGTAAGTAAATGCCAACGTTGAAGTGGTCTTTCTAAGAGACGCGTTGACATCCAAGCGACCCCGATGCAACACACCAAGATGGCAACTTTTGTGGCGGCGGATGGCAATGCACCAAAAACTGTCGGGTAGAGCAAAATCGCGGGCCAGTGCCAGAGATACAGCGAGTACGAGATACCACCCAGAAACACAAGAGGAACATGCACCACGCTTCGAGTCCCATCATTGGCTTGCCGAGAAATACCCCCGGCAATCACCAACGCAGTTCCAACCACCGGCAACGCCGCAATAAAGCCGGGAAACATGCTGGTAGGCCTAATCAGAACCGCGCTCGCGCTAAGCAATATCCACCCGGACACGACTAGCACAAGTGAAGACCGTGACGACAAGGTCCGCAAGCGCGAGACAGCCAAGGCTACAAGCCCGCCGAAGCCGAACTCCCACATTCGGGAAAAAGTGGAAAAGTAACCACTTGGGTTTTCCGTAATGGCAAGCCAACCCGACCAAAGGAAAGACAGTAAGACCACAACAGCCAGGAGAAAAATCAGGCCACGATTTGTTGACGTTACTCCTCGGCGAACGGTGAGCCACGTTCCCAACATGATAAGGACGGGCCAAACCAAATAAAACTGTTCCTCGACAGAGAGCGACCAAAACTGCTGAACAGCCGTCGGCTGATTATCTGCGTTGAGATAGTCAACGGAGTCCAGCGCGAGAATCCAGTTCTCGAAGTAAAAAGTCGACCCCACTGCCTGTCGAATGAATTCGTGCCACGTCGACTGGCTTGCAAAAATCAAAACGACGACGGATGTCACAAAAATGACAACGAAGGCGGCTGGCAAAAGACGTCGAATTCGGCGTGCCCAAAAACTGGGCAAATTGATGCGACCTGTTCTCGAACTCTCCGAGTGGAGATGTGAGGTAATCAGAAATCCAGAAATGACGAAAAAGACATCGACACCGATGAACCCAAAAGGTACGAGACTGGGCCAGAGATGAAATAAGACCACACCCATGACCGCGAATGCACGAAGAACCTGAATGTCCACGCGGAGCGCCGTGCGGCGGGGCTTCGTGAGCGTGGTCATGACACATCCCGAGGTATGAGCGTGCAAGGAGTCGAAACGACGGCAAAAGAGGTCGCTCTTGTTATCAAAAAGCGTTTGAGCGTAACAGTCCCGCCTCGACACCCACGGTGCGCAAAGATAGTCAACGATGGATTGGCAGAGTAGCGGGGATGTTCTTCCCTCGACGTTTATCACCGACGAGCAGGTGCGCTCTGTCGCGGGTAAACCCCCAGCCACCGGAGCTTGGCGAGATGGCGACCCAGCGGGCGATCGCCAATTTGCCAATCTGGGGCCGATGAATTTTGAGTTCGGCGGACACCTGCCACACGTGCGAATGGCCTACGAAACGTGGGGTGAACTAAACGAGAACCGCGACAACGCGGTTCTGATCTTGCACGCCCTAACGGGCGACAGTCACGTGACGGGCAGTGCGGGAGGAAGCCACCGCACCGAGGGCTGGTGGGGCGAGGTCGTCGGCCCGGGCCTCGCGGTCGACACCAACACGTGGTTCGTGGTGGCCCCAAATGTGCTCGGCGGATGCCAAGGCACAACCGGCCCGGCATCACTCGCGCCCGACGGATACGAGTGGGCGTCGCGTTTCCCGTTCACGACCATCCGCGACCAGGTCACGGCCCAAACGATGCTCAGCGATAACCTCGGCATAGAGAAGTGGACAGCCGTCATCGGCGGTTCCATGGGTGCGATGCATGTCATGGAATGGGGACTGATGTTCCCGGAGCGCGTCGCGCGACTGGGCATGCTGGCCGCGCCTGCCGCCACGAGTGCCGATGAGATCGCGCTGAACACCGTGCAAATCGAGGCGATTCGGCTCGACCCCAATTTTCGCGGCGGTCACTACTATGAAGCATCTGCCGGGGAGGGCCCACACCACGGACTCGCGCTGGCTCGTCGAATCAGCTTCCAAAACTTTCGAACGCCGCAAGAGCTCAACGAGCGGTTCGACCGGTCGAGTCAGAGTGACATCAGCCCGCTGGGTCATGGCGGTCGATTCGCGGTCGCGAGTTATCTCGATTTTCACGGAAACAAATTCACGCGCAGATTTGACGCCAACAGCTACATCACGCTCGTCGAAGCGATGAACTCACACGACGTGGGTCGCGACCGCGGAGATATCGATGACGTGCTCGCCCAGATCACCGCCCCGACCCTCGTGCTGGGTATCGACAGCGACCGGTTTTTTCCTTTTGTCGGTCAACAGCGCATCGCACGTGCCGTGCCCGGCAACATCGACGGTGATGACACGGTCACGCTGCACAGCGAGTTTGGGCACGACGCTTTTCTGATCGAGTCAGAGTTTGTTGGTCGTCACATCCGGCGACTCCTCGACGCGGACGCCTGACTCCCCTGGCACGACGGCACGCCACAGCATGCGCACGGCCAGTCCGAGCAAAACAAACTCAAGAAGGTTTCGAATCGTGATGAGCCAGAGCATAAACGGCTCAACGCGCAGCAATCCGTCGTAACCGTATGGGTAGATGGCCTGCGTGAGCGCTGCCATCACCAAAGCCACAATGGCGGGGATGCGCAACTCCCGCATTCCGTAGGCGATACCCACCGCGAGAGGCGCGGCGAGCCATCCCATGAATTGCGGCGAGCCGACCTTGTTGAACACGATGAGTTCGACCGTAAATGCGAGAGCCAGGGCGAACAACACGGTTCTCTGGTCGGCGCCGCGCCGACTACCGTGTATTCCCAACGCCACAAGCCCAATCGTGACCAGGGCCATGAGGAGGGTCGTGAGCGCTCCGACAATCTCGACACCGGGGGCGGAAATCTGGTACGTGAGAATTTGATCGTCGTAGTACACGCCCACCTGCGGTACTCCGAGCGCAGCCTGCCACAGGTATGCCGTCGCCGCAGGTGACTCAATCTGCACGCCCCGCGAGGTTTGTTGCGAAACGAAGCTGATCAGGTTGAGGCCCGAGCCCAACACGAGCGCGATGGCGGCGACAGCTCCGGAGGCGATGAGCGTCCCCAGAAGGACCGCTTTGCGTTCACGTACGGCGATGAGCGCCGCACCCACGAGCGCGGCCGGCCAGACTTTCACCCACGCGGCGAGCGCGAGTAGGGCTCCCGCGGTGCGCGGATGCCGCAGCACAAACAACAGACCGAGGAGCGCGATGGGAGTTGCAATGGCGTCAATTCGACCGAGTGACACGGGTCCGAGGCACACGAGCAGGGCAAGCCACCACCAGGCCGCGGCCGCGTGGCGCGCATCCCGCTGCGAACCAATCAGAAACCAGAAGACGATCGAGTCAACGAGAGTCACGAGAGCGAGAAAGACCACGACATAATTCGCCATGCCGAGAACGCCCGAGAGCAGGATCGGCACCAAGGCCACGATCGGGTAGACCCACGGTGTCGTGATGCCCACGATGAAATCACCTGCGTAGGCGTGACCCGCCCAAAACGTATAGACCCCGGAGATGTCGCCGAGGGGAAAACCGGGTCCGAACAGTCCCAGCCACGATACCCACAGGTGCACGGCAATGAACCCGCCCCAGAGTGTGACGGGTGCCGTCCACCACGCGCGAACCGACGCTGGCGTTTCGGATGTCATGCGGTTAGTACCTCTCGAATCACCGATGGAATCTCCTCCGACACGTCCAGTGCCGCAATCGGGCCGCCCGCCGAGGCGAGGTTGGCGGCACGTCCATGAAGGTACACCGCCGTCGCGGCGCATCGCGCCAGTTCGGCGTGCGACATCGGGCCGGTCGTCGCCACGATGGATCCCATCATTCCCGCGAGCACATCGCCCGTGCCGGCCGTCGCCAGCCACGTCGTAGGTGACGTCACCTGAAACACCGTGCGCACGTCACCCGTGACCGGCGCTGCAATGTGAGTGACGTGTCCTTTCAGGCTTACGACAACACCCAATTCGTCGGCGACGCGCCCGGCCGCCGCGAGCGGGTCTGCGGCGATCATGTCCGTCGACCACTCGGTCGCACGACCGGTCAGAAAAATCATGAGTCGCGACAGCTCGGCAATGTGCGGGGTCATGATGACTCGAGGCGAGCCGGCGAGTTCGGTCACGAAATCGAGTGCCCCCGCATCCAGCACAATCGGAACATCGCTGTCGAAGGCAAAACGAATCGAATCCGCCGTAGCTTCCGTGCGATTCAACGCGGAAATCCCTGAGCCAACCACCCAGGCTTGCGTTCGTCCGGGGCCGAGAACGACCTCTGGTCGTCGTTGCAAAACGAGCTTGCCCACCGATCGGGGACCCACATAGCGAACCAGACCCACACCCGTGCGGCAGGCCGCATTGACGCCGAGCACCGCAGCGCCAGGGTACTCCTTCGAACCCGTAACAAATCCCACAACACCGCGCGAGTATTTGTCATCGGTAACCTGTGGCGCGCTCAGAATCCCGCGCGCATCGACGGCTCCGAACTCGTGAGGCGTGGGCAAGGTCACATGCTCAACGATAGTTTGTTCACATGACGCAACCCGCTTTGTTTGAACCCTTCACCGTGCGCGGTGTGACCATGCGAAATCGCATCTGGGTTGCACCCATGTGCCAGTACTCCTGCTTCAACGAAGACGGAATCGTCGGCGACTGGCACTTCGCGCATTTAGGTTCGTTTGCCATCGGAGGCGCGGGGCTCGTCATTGCCGAGGCGACGGGCGTCACCCCTGAGGGTCGAATCACTCCGCGGTG
Source organism: Microbacteriaceae bacterium (assembly GCA_009925875.1). Lineage (GTDB taxonomy): Bacteria > Actinomycetota > Actinomycetes > Actinomycetales > Microbacteriaceae > RFQD01. The sequence continues at coordinate 6,894 of RFQD01000065.1, forward strand.
CCCGGGAATGTGGAACGACGATCAGGTTGCTGCCTGGAAGCGCATCGTCGACTTCATCAGATCGCGCGGCGCGATCGCCGGAATCCAACTCGCGCACGCGGGACGAAAAGGCAGCGATGCCCCACCGTTCGACTACGGCGGGAAGAGCGGAAATGTTCCGCTGTCCGACGGTGGTTGGACACCCGTGGGCCCCTCCCCCATTGCCTATCCCGGACACGATGTTCCGCACGAGCTCACTGTCGACGAAATTCACGAGATTGTGGATGCGTGGGCACAGGCCGCCCGTCGGGCCGTG
>RFQD01000066.1 GCA_009925875.1 Microbacteriaceae bacterium
CCGGAGCGCCGAGCGCAACCAAGACCGCAGCGAAAACTTCTACAAAGAAGTAACGAGCTCGGCCGTGCGCCGGGCGGCCTCCGCGAGAATCGCCTGATTTGTTGCGAGATTCACGCGCACGTGACCCTCCGACCCGAGTCCGAAAAACTCTGCGGGGCTGTACGCCACGCGTGCCCGCTCACGCAACACGGGAGCCGGGTCGTCGGGCACGTTGTAGCCGCGCAGGTCGAGCCAGCCGAGGTAGGTCGCCTCGGGGACGAGAAACACGGCGTCGGGCATGAGCTGGGCAACCTGATCGGCGAAAAAGTGGCGGTTCGCATCCAGACCCACAATCACGTTGTCGAGCCACGCGCCACCCTCACGATAGGCCGCCGTGTGGGCAATGACGCCGAGGTGACTCGTCCACGCGACATTGTTGCTGCGCAGCTGAGTGAGTTCGGCACGCGTGCCAGTGCCACCGATGACGAGCGCCGCCTTGAGTCCCGCGAGGTTGAACGCCTTCGAGGCACTCGTCAGTGCGTAGGCGTTTTCGGCGCCGTCAATCGTGAGAATCGGCGTGAAGACGTGACCGGGCATTTGTAGCGACGCGTGAATCTCATCCGACACGATGCGCACGCCATATCGGTTGGCAAGCTCGACCGCCACCTGCAGTTCCTCGCGCGTGTGCGAGGCACCCGTCGGGTTGTGCGGGTTCGACAGCAAAAACACTCCTCCTGTGCCACCGGACTGCACGGTGGCAAAAGCCTCCTCGAGCGTGCCGGGGTCAAGCCGACCGTCGCTCGTCAGCGGAGCGAACACCTGCGGGCGACCCAAACGCTTCACGTGCTGATCGAACGGGCCATACACGGGAGGGGTCGTCACAACGGGGGCGCCCGGCTCGCTCAGCGACGAGATGAGATCGTCGACACCCGACATCACATCGGTAATCGCGTAACTCATCGACGGGTCGAGTTGCCAACCGAAACGCGCCGCCGCGAACTCCGCGTGTGCCTCGCCGTAGGGGTTGCCACTGGGATAACCGGTGTCACCGTTACGCATGGCACGCTCGACCGCCTCCACCACGCAGTCGGCGAGGGGGACATCCATTTCGGCGACCCACAACGGCAGCACATCCGGGTCGAAGAAACGCCATTTGGCACTCGTTCGCGTGCGCAACTGTTCGAGCGTGAGCGTCTCGAATGGGTTTGCGGTCATGGTTGAAGCCTCTCTCGGGTCCACGTGCCGTCAGCGTGGTACGTGAACAGCAATCGATCGTGAAACCGCATAGATCGGCCCTGCCACAACTCGACCGTCTCGGGAATGAACCGGAATCCGCCCCACTTCTCGGGGCGCGGAATCGGCTCACCCTCCGGAAACTCGTGTTCGAGTTCGGCCATGCGGGCCTCGAGAATGCCGCGGGACGCGACCGGCTCCGACTGGTCGCTCGCAATCGCCGCTAACCGGGCGCCGTGCGGTCGACGATTGAAGTAGTCATCCGAAAGTGTGGGTTCGGTCGGTTGCACATGACCGGTAAAGATCACCTGACGCTTCAACAGGTACCACGGAAACAGCGCCGTGGCGAGCGGATTGGCGAGCAACGCGCGCCCCTTGTGTGAACGGTAGTTGGTGACAAACTCGAGTGCACCCGGTCCGCCGTTCTCACCCACGTCGAGACCCTTGAGCAGCACGGTCCGACTCGACGGTCGACCATCCGGATCAATCGTGCCGAGCACCATCGCGTTGGGCTCAAATATGTCGGCCTGCTCGGCATCGCGAATCCACTGGGCAAAATGAGCGAGTGGATGCCCCACGACGTCGTCTTCGAGCAACCCGTCGTGCCCGTAGTCGGTGTGACGCGTGAGCGACTCCGGCATGCCGGACGGTGAATCGTCAACCATGGGTGTCCTCCGATGAACCGGTGAGAAACAGGCGCACGCACTCGACGGCGAGCGCATGATCGTCTTGTTGGGGCAATCCGCTGATGACCAGGATGCCCGCCAGCTCGCTGCCCACGCGCAATGGGAACGCGCCGCCGTGCCCGGCGTATATGGAGGTGTCGAGCACCTCATCCGGCGCCTCCCCGCGCGCCTCGATGCGACGCCCCACGAGGAAGGAGCTCTCACCAAAGTCACGTACGGTGCGAATCTTGCGATTAATCCACAAGTCGTTCACGGCCGAGGAGCCGGGCAATCCCGCCATAAACGCCCGCTGACCGCGCAGGTCGATCGCCACGGCGATCGGTAGTTCGCGTGCGCGCGCCACACCCACGACGAGCGAGCCGAGGTCCCACACGTCGTCATGATCGAGTGAATCGAACGTGAGTTCGCGCTCCTGGCGCTCGACCTCGTCAATCACCTCGAGCGGATTCCAGCGTGCCGTCATGATGACACCTTCAGTTCACCTCGAATGAGTTTGTGTTGGGCGGCCTGTGCGGTCGGCCGCAGAATCATGTGATCCACGTTCACGTGTGCGGGCAACTCGAGCAGGTGCGCAATCGACTCGGCCACATCCTCCGCAACGAGCGGGGCGCGCACGTCGTCATAGAGCGCATCCACTTTCGATTGGTCGCCCGCAAACCGCGTGAGCGCAAACTCGTCGGTCTTCACCATGCCCGGCGCAATTTCCATGACTCGAATGGGCTCGCCGGCCAGCTCGAGACGCAGCGCCAACATCAGACCGTGGAGCGCAAACTTGGCCGCGTTGTAACCGCCGCCACCCTCATACGACACGAGTCCGGCCGTCGATCCCACCGACAGGATGCTCGCTCCCCCGTCGCGCAGGGCACCCTCCCGCAACGCGGGCAACAGCGCCGACGTCACACGTTTGGTGGTGAGCACGTTGATCTCAAACATGCGCAGCCAATCGGCCGCCTCACTGTGCTCGACCGTGGCCGCCCCGCCCAATGCTCCGCCGGCGTTGTTCACCAGCGCGGTGAGCGCACCGTGTTCCGCGACCGCGGCGCTCAGCACCTCCACATCACTCGCACGCGTCAGATCGGCGACCACTGTGTGGCACCCGGTTTGCGCGGCCAGGGCGGCAAGTTTGTCGGCACGACGGGCAGCGGCGATGACCGTCCACCCGCGTGCGGTGAGCACCCGAACCGTGGCGGCTCCAATGCCCGAACTGGCGCCCGTAACAACGGCAACTCGCGACTTCATGCCTTCACGATAGCCTCATATACGGGAGTGACGAAGAATGACGATGACCACGGCACAGCACGATGCCAACGCAAGCGCACCCCCACCCCGCATGCTCGCTGCGTTGCTTCGTCTTCACCCCTACGTTCAGGGTTCTTACGTTCGACTGATCCTCGGAATCGGTGCCGCCGTCGCCGGGGCCGTGGTCGCACTGACCATTCCGGCCGTGCTTTCGTGGATCGTGGACGGCCCCATCGGAACCAATGACGTCAATCAAATCATTCCGGCCGTCGCCCTGGTGTTCGGTCTCGGTGTGCTCGAAGCCGTGCTCGTTGCTCTGCGGCGCTGGCTTGTGTTGAAGCCCGGCACGAACGTGGACGGCGCCATGCGCGTCGACATCCACAATCACTTGCAACAACTGCCGGTCTCATTTCACGACAAGTGGCAGAGCGGACAGCTGCTCTCGCGCGCGATGAGCGACATTTCGACGGTACGTCGCTGGATTTCGTTCGGTTTCGTGATGCTGACCGTCAACGTCATCACTCTGATCATCGGCTTCACGATGTTGTTCTTCTGGAACCCGATTCTGGGGGCAACCTTCACCCTGTGCGCACTGCCCCTGTTCTACTTCGGCATTCGCTTTGACCTGCGCTACAGCACATTCTCCCGTCGCGCCCAAGACCAAGCCGGCGACCTCGCCACGGCCGTCGAAGAATCCGTGCACGGGATTCGCGTGCTCAAGTCGTTCGGTCGCAGCGCCTACGCCATCAACAACTTCACCGATCGCGCCACCAAACTGCAATCCACCGAACGCACCAAGGGCAACACCCTCGGCGACCTGTGGCTCGGCATCACGGCGCTCCAAGGATTCGCCTACGCAATGTCGCTGTTTGTCGGCATCTACCTCGCCTCCACGGGCGCCATCTCCGTGGGCACACTGTTCGCGTTCTTCACCACGGTCGCCGTGCTGCACTGGCCCATCGACTCGATGGGGTTTCTGATGCAGCTCACCATCGATGCGCGCACCGCGCTCGACAGATTCTTTGAGGTGATGAACGAACCCGTTCGGGTGCACGAAGCAGAGAATCCCGTGAGCCTACCGGCCGCGTCAGGTGCCCTCGTGTTTGAGAACGTGCACTTTCGCTTCGAGGATGCCCACACAACACGCGCGGCCACTACGCCCGACCTGCTCCGTGGCGTGAACCTCGAGGTGCGTCCCGGAGAAACCATGGCTCTCGTCGGGCTGACCGGGTGTGGCAAAACCACACTCACGGCACTCACCACGCGGCTATACGACGTGACGGGAGGGCGCATCCTGATTGACGGCATTGACATTCGGGATGTGCGGCTCGCCGAGCTGCGCACACGCGTGTCGATGGCGTTCGAAGACGCGACGCTGTTTTCGATGTCGGTGCGCGAAAACGTGTTGCTGGGGCGACCCGACTTGGCGTATCCGATCGATGACAGGACGCGCGAACGCGCCGAAACTCTGCTGGCGCAAGCCCTCGACATCTCGCAGTCCGAGTTTGTCTACCAGCTGCCCGATGGCATTGACACCAAAATCGGCGAAGAGGGAATGAGCCTGTCGGGCGGGCAACGCCAACGTCTTGCACTCGCGCGTGCGATCGTGACGCAGCCCGCCGTGCTGGTTCTCGACGATCCACTCTCGGCACTCGACGTGACGACCGAACAACTGGTCGAAGCGGCGCTGCGTCGCGTGCTCGCCACCACAACGTCGCTGATTGTGGCGCACCGCCCCTCAACCGTGATGCTCGCCGACCGAGTTGCCCTGTTGCACGACGGCGTGATTGCTGACGTGGGCACCCACGCGCAACTGCTCGAACGATCGGAACTGTATCGTCACGTGATTTCGTCGGAGGGCGACGAACCGCGCGTGCGCGAGCGCAGCGACGTGGAACGAGAACTCGACGTTGTGGTCGGACTCGAAGAGTCGCGCATGAATGACCGACGCGACCCCGATTCGACTCTGGACGAGGGGGTGATTCCGTGAGTGTGACGGGTGTTACCGATGAAGAACGCAACGACTTCACGCGTAACGAGAATCGCCGACTGCGTCAACGCAGCATCGGCCTGTTTCTCTCGCTCGCCACCCCATTCCGGTGGCGCATCGCACTGAGTGGGTTGCTCGTGGTGTTGGGCACGCTCACCTCGGTCGCCGGGCCGGCACTGCTCGCCATTGGCATCGACCAAGCGCTTCCCGCATTGACGAATGACCACAATTGGATGCCCACATTTCTCGTCGTCCGAGTCGTACACGTCGGGTCGCATTATTGCGCGTCAGACCAGTGACCTCGACACGCTCCGCGAGTTTCTCGACACGGGTGTCGAAGAACTCATCAGTGGCGTGCTGTTCATGGTGTTCACGGCCGTCGCGCTCATCGCCCTCGATCCGCCGAGCATGCTGCCGGTCGTCATCTCGTTCGTGCCGTTGTTTTTCTTCTCGTGGTGGTTCTCCAACAGCTCGAAGCGCGCCTTCCGTGCGACGCGCGTGTTCTCGGCACGACTGATCGTGCAATTCGTTGAAACGATGACGGGGATTCGCGCCGTCAAGGCGTTCCGGCGCGAGAAGCACAACGAAGAAACCTACGGTGAGCACGTCGACAACTACCGGTTTGCCAACCAAAAAGTCATCTCGATTTTCGGCATCTTTGATCCGGGCCTCAAGTTGATTGCCAACGTCGTGATGGCCACCGTGCTGCTGCTCGGCGCACTGCGCGTGCTCAACGGTGGGATGGAAGTCGGTGTGCTGCTCGCCGCCGTGCTGTACGTGCGGCGCATTTACGATCCCGTAAACGACCTCGCCATGTTCTACAACAGCATGCAGAGCGCCGGCAGTGCGCTCGAAAAGATCTCCGGCGTGCTTGAAGAAGAACCTTCCGTGGGTGAACCGGCCACGCCGACCGCGCTCACCCACCCGCGCGGGTCGCTCGACCTCGACGGCGTGACATTTGGCTATGTCGACGGTCGACCCGTGCTTCCCGCCCTCGACCTGCACATTCCGGCGGGTCAAACCGTTGCGCTCGTGGGCACGACGGGCGCCGGCAAATCCACCCTCGCCAAACTCATCGCCCGCTTCTACGACCCTGACTCCGGCGCGGTGCGTCTCGACGGGGTCGACTTGCGCGAACTCTCCAACAACGACCTGCGCGCCTGCGTGGTCATGGTCACGCAAGAGGCGTACCTGTTCTCCGGCAGCGTGACCGAAAACCTTTCGCTCGGAAAACCCGATGCCACACCGGAGCAAATCGAAGCGGCCGCGCGGGCAGTCGGCGCCCACGACTTCATCATGTCGCTTCCCGAGGGTTACGACACCGATGTCAACAAGCGCGGCGGTCGGCTCTCGTCGGGCCAGCGCCAACTGCTCTCTTTTGCGCGGGCGTTTCTCGCCGACCCCACCGTGCTCATCCTCGACGAAGCGACCGCGTCCCTCGACATCCCCAGTGAACGGCTCGTGCAGCGCGGACTGCAAACGCTCCTCGCCGACCGCACGGCCATCATCATCGCGCACCGACTCTCGACCGTGTCGATTGCCGACCGTGTCATCGTGATGGAACATGGGCGCATCATCGAGGATGGGACTCCCGCAGACCTCATCGCAGGCACGGGGACTTTCGCGACGTTGCACCAGGCGTGGCGCGACTCCCTCGCCTAGCGGTCCCCTCGCCTAGCGGGCCCCTCGCTTAGCGTGCCCACCGCTTAGGCGAGCGAGACGAACGGCACCATCAGGGTCAACACGACCGCCAACAAAAAGACCACCACGGAGAATCCGATCAGCATCGTCTTGATGAGCAGTCGTGCGACCACGGCGGAAACACCGAGCAAGAACAATGCGATGGTCATGAGCACCGTGTAGAGGGTGAGCTTGTCGCCGAGCGCGTTCGCGGTGTTGCCTTCTTCGGTCTTCGCCGCCGACTGGTCGGC
>RFQD01000067.1 GCA_009925875.1 Microbacteriaceae bacterium
GGCGTTGGTGTTCTTATCGCTCGGGACAATCGCGGGCATATCGATTTGCTGCACGTCGGACTCCTTTATTCGATGGCACCTCAACTCTAGTTAGTCACGTGGCGGGAACGTAGTTAAGAGTCCATTCGAAATCGAGACCACAGTTGATAACGACCGGCGGCTAATGGCTTCTCGGTAGACTGTCAAGCCCGGGTTGAAGGAGGTCGATTGTGTTCTATTGGGTGATGAAAAACATCATTATCGGACCGCTGGTCAAGGGAATCTTTCGCCCGTGGGTGACTGGTGCCGGAAACGTTCCCGCGGATGGTGCCGTCATTCTTGCGTCCAACCATTTGTCGTTCGTTGACTCAATCTTTTTACCTCTTGTCATTGAACGCCCCATGGTGTTTCTCGCGAAGAGTGATTACTTCACCGGTAAAGGTCTCAAGGGCTGGTTGACGAAGATGTTTTTTCTCGGAACGGGTCAGCTCCCCATCGATAGATCGGGAGGGAAAGCCTCCGAGGCCTCGCTCAATACGGGACTGCAAGTCCTCGCCGACGGAAAGGTCCTGGGTATTTACCCTGAAGGCACACGTAGTCCCGATGGTCAGCTGTATCGGGGACGGACAGGCGTTGCCCGCATGATTTTGGAGGCACGCGTGCCGGTCATCCCCGTCGCCATGATTGACACAGAGAAGGTCATGCCAATCGGGACAAAGATTCCCAAGGTTCGGAGAATCGGCGTGATATTCGGTGAACCACTTGACTTCAGTCGCTTCTACGGACTGGAAGGTGACCGCTTCATTTTGCGCGCGGTGACAGACGAAATTATGTACGAACTGCTGGGACTCAGCGGTCAGAACTACGTTGACGTTTATGCAAGTAGCGTCAAGGAAAAGCGTGCCCTCGTTTCTCGGTAGTCTTTTCTTGCAGCGAACCGCGCGTGTGGCGTCGTTCTTTTGTTTTGTATTTCGCGTTGAGTTGAGGAGCGCTGACGTCTGTGTCATTGACGAACGAGGCCAAAGTTGCGCCGGCGCAACACGTGATTGATGGTTTGGATGAATGGCGAACCCTTCCGATTAAGCAACAGCCACCATGGCTCGACCATTCGGCAGTGGTGGATGCCTCGGAAAAACTTGCCTCGTTTCCCCCGTTGGTTTTCGCCGGCGAGGTTGACACCTTGCGCGAGAGGCTTGCCGTTGCCGCAAGTGGGCGAGCTTTCCTTCTTCAAGGTGGCGACTGTGCGGAAACATTTGCGGCGGCGACCGCCGATCAAATTCGAAACCGGGTAAAAACACTGCTTCAAATGGCTGTCGTTCTCACCTATGCGGCAGAATTACCTGTCATCAAGATGGGTCGCATGGCGGGTCAATTTGCAAAACCTCGATCGAGTGACACGGAAACGCGCGGGGATGTGACGTTGCCCGCATACCGTGGTGACATCGTGAATGGCTTCGACTTTACGGCCGAATCCCGGACGGCCGACCCCGGTCGAATGATTCAGGGATACCACACCGCTGCGTCGACCTTGAATCTGATTCGAGCATTCACACAGGGTGGCTTTGCCGATCTTCGAGAAGTTCACAACTGGAACAAGGGCTTCACATCGAACCCCGCCAATTCTCGTTATGAACAACTGGCTCGTGAGATTGATCGTGCCATCAACTTCATGACCGCGTGTGGCGCTGACTTCGAGGCGCTCAAACGCACCGAGTTTTTTGTCAGTCACGAGGCACTTCTGATGGATTACGAGCGTCCCATGACGCGCATCGATTCGCGAACGGGCACTCCGTACAATACGTCTGCTCATTTCGTGTGGATTGGTGAGCGTACGCGGGATATCGATGGCGCCCACGTCGACTTCTTGTCTCGCGTGCGTAACCCGATCGGTGTCAAGTTGGGTCCGACCACGTCTGCCGATGATGTGCTCGCGCTCATGGACAAATTAGATCCGATGCGTGAGCCCGGAAGGTTGACTCTCATCACTCGAATGGGCGCGGGCAAGATTCGCGAGGCACTCCCGCCGCTACTTGAAGCAGTGAAGGCGAGTGGCGCTCATCCCCTCTGGATCACCGATCCCATGCACGGCAATGGGATGACCACACCCAACGGATATAAGACTCGTCGATTCGACGACGTACTCGATGAAGTTCAAGGTTTCTTTGAGGCACATCGCGCAGTGGGCACGTACCCCGGAGGGATGCACGTTGAGCTCACCGGGGATGATGTCACGGAATGTCTGGGGGGATCGGAGATGATCGACGAAGAGTCCCTCGCGACACGATACGAGTCACTGTGTGACCCGCGGCTGAATCACAGCCAGTCGCTCGAGCTCGCCTTCTTGGTGGCCGAGGAGTTGAAGCGCCGCTCCTGAGTCAGCCCTGGGCACAACGATTACGGGCTGGGGTTGTAGACGACGACGTCAGATCCTCGACGCTGAGGACCGACTGCCGATTGGGATTTCACCTTGGTGTCCCAGTACTGCTCCGGCGTATTTGTGGATGCGTTGAAACCGAGCTCGGTGAGTTTGGCAATGGCGTCCGCAACGGTCCAGCCGACAACGTTCGGCACATCGACGAGGTCTGGACCCTTTGACACGACCACGTCGATCACATCACCGGGCTTCACTCCTGCATCGGGAATCACCAGTGAGATGATTTTTCCTGCATCTATCGTGTCGCTAAATTCTTCATTCCGAGCACCCACGGTCAATCCGGCATCACGTAATGCACGCGTGGCGTCATCGAGACTCATGCCAATCACGTCGGGGATGGGCCCTGCCGAAACAACGAAAGTGATTGCACCGCCTTCGGGGTACGTTGCGGGAAGTTCGGCCCCTTGCGCGTCCTGGGCTCGAATCACGGAGCCCTTCGTAACGTCGGCCGAGAACATCTGCGTTGACGGCGCCACCGTAAAGCCGGCGTCCGTTGCGGTGCGTGTGGCTTGTGCTTCGGGTATCCCGGCAAAAGCAGGAACGGTCAGCATTTTGGGCCCAATGGAGACCAGAAGCGTGATTTGCGATCCACGCTGAGCGAGTCCCCCTTCTTTAGGGTCTGTCGCGGCGACAAGCCCCTTCGGAACTGTCGCCGAGTTGATCTCACCCGCCACGACGGTGAATCCCGCCTCTTCTAACTTCGATGTGGCTTCCTCGGGGTTCATTCCCGCCACCGCGGGAACCGTTTCGAGGGCTCCGGGACCCGCCGTAAAGAACCACGCAGCTCCTCCGCCAAGAAGAGCGAGCACGATGGTCGCGATGACGAGAGCGAGCGTCCGCTTTTTTCTCGTGGCGGTCGTCGCGTGCAACTGCGCGACAACGTCGCTCTCGGCGTTTATCTGTCGCACGGCACCCGTCAAGATCCGCGTCGAATCGGTGCGGGGCGATTCACCCGCGGGCATGACGACTGTTTGCTGCGTGGTCATGCCGGTTGCCGTTGTCGGTCGCTTGAGCCCGAGCTCGGCCTCGATGAGAGCATTCAACAGGATGGCGGCACTCGCCGGACGATTTTCCGGCGAACGTTGCGTAGCCCACAGCACAATATCGTCGAGTTCGCGAGGGACGTTTGGATTGAGTAAGGAAGGCCGAGGAACGTCGTTATGCGCGTGTTGATACGCCACTTGCATCGGTTGGTCGCCCTTGAAGGGTTGTTCACCGGTCAACATTTCGTACATCATGATTCCGAGGGAATAGATGTCACTTCGAACGTCTGCGGTTCCCCGAGTCAGGAGCTCGGGACTCAAGTAGGCAATTGTGCCGAGCAGCGCCTGCCCCGAAGCGGTGTTCGCGCTGGTCGCGCGGGCGAGCCCAAAATCGCCAATCTTGATGCGTCCGTCGTCGGCGAGCAGAACGTTTTCCGGTTTGAGATCGCGATGGATGATTCCCGATTCGTGCGCTGCGGTAAGCCCGCGAAGCACCGCATCCATGACGTCAACTGTTTGTTCCGCGGTGAGCTTTCCGTAGTCTTTCAGGAGATCGCGAAGAGTGATGCCCGGCAAATACTCCATGATGAGGTAGGCCATATCGGTGTCTTGGCCTTGATCGAACACGCTCACCACGTTCGGATGTGCCAGTCGAGCCGCTGACCGAGCTTCTTGAATGAAGCGAGCACTAAAGGCGGCGTCATCAGCCAGGTGGCTATGCATCACCTTCACCGCGACACGGCGTTCGAGTCGGAGGTCCGTTGCCAAGTACACCGTCGCCATGCCGCCACGTGCTATGCGCTGAGTGACTTGGTATCGGCCGTCAATGAGGCGCCCAATCACGATGTCCCCGGCCGAAGCACTCATGCCCAAAAGTCTAGGCAACCGGGCGAGGGCAACGAGCTAGCGAAACACGTGCGCCGAGACGTATTGGCAGGTTACGCGCCTGGTGCAGGCAGGTCGCCCATGATTTCGGCATTGGGAATCACGAGTCGTTGACCGACCACGAGGCGGCTCTGCGGACCGAGCCCGTTTGCTGTCATCAACGCCACGGGCTGCACGCCGTAAAAAGAAGCGATGCTGGCCAGTGAATCGCCAGCCGCCACGCGGTACCTCGAGATGACGTCGGGTTCGCTCCGGTCGTAGGGGTCTGACGAATATTGCGGGATGTGCAAGACCTGGCCAGCAAAAATCATCGTCTTCCAGCTCAGGCCGTTTGCTGTCAAGAGCCCGGCGGTGGAAACTCCGTATCGACCGGCAATCGCAGAGAGCGTGTCTCCTGCCACTACCGTGTGAATCCGCGGACGGACTTCCCCCGGTTTTGCCGGGTTGGGGCTGGCCACGGGCCGCGATCCGCCGAAGCCAGGATGCGGTGAATCTCGCGTCTCATCGGCCGCGACCGCTGGCGACGAGCCGGCGCCCGCGCCGAAGAGTAAACCGACGGTTGCCGCGACCGCGAGCGACGTTGCGGTGCGAGCTTTTCGAAAGAACCCCATCACACCGCGTGGGGCACGAACCGAATCGGGGATGATCGGGGTTGCCGCACTGTGGGTTGCGCGAAAGTGTTGTGAAGCCACTTGCCACCACCCTTGTTTGTTCGTGTCGTTGAGGTCGATGCCGATCCTCACGCCCCGCTGTGCGTGTGTGTTGAGTATCGCGACCTCGGCGCCATGAAGGCGGTATTCTCACCGGCGTTTTGCGGGAACGCTTGGTCGTGGCAAACTCGAGGCTGTGACTAGTCCTGCATTTGATGAGGTCGATTGGCTCACCGTTCCGCAACTCGTTGAGAGTCTTGGTATTTCGCAGAGCAAAGTTCGTCGTTTACTCGAGGAACGTCATCTCGTGGGTATTCGTCGTGACGGAGGTCCGCTCAGTGTTCCCGCATCATTCATCCGCGACGGTCATCCCATGACCGAACTGCACGGGACGATTGTGGTGCTCAGCGATTTGCATTTCACGGATGACGAAATCATTACCTGGTTGCTTGAAACTGATGACGTTTTGGGAACGTCACCTATCTCCGCCCTCCGAGGCGGGTCGAAAGTCTGAGGTTCGTCGCGTCGCGATGACGTTGGCCTAGTCGCGTCGCGTCGACCCTCGGCTAACTACGAGACGCGGTTTGTCACACCGAGCGCTAACTCTCGGAGAGCCGTCACGGTGTCCGACGATATCGACGACTCATCGAGCGCACTGAGTGCTTGGCCCGTAATGAGTCTTTCAACCTCGTCATGAGCGCCACATTCCACGAGAGTCGATCGCACCGATGCAATTTGCTCCGGCGAAAGACCGCGATCACCCAGGAGATCGTTCAGCGACCGAATGGACGCGTCGTCGAGTCGCTCCATGGCCACGGCGATGAGCACGGTGCGTTTTCCCTCGCGAATATCGTCACCAGCGGGCTTGCCAGTGACGTCGGGGTCGCCGAATACACCGAGCATGTCATCGCGTAATTGGAAGGCGACGCCCAACGGCAGGCCAAACGCACGTAGTCCATCAAGCTCGTCATCATTTGCGCCGGCGAAGGCCGCTCCGATGACGAGGGGAGCTTCTATCGAGTACTTGGCGGATTTGAACACCACGACTCGACTGGCCCGATCGAGTGCGTCCGTGATGGAAACGGTCGGCCACGCCCGTTCTTCGACAACATCGAGATATTGACCCAATGTGACTTCTCTCCGCATGCGGTCGAATTCTCGCCGTGTGCGTTCACGCGTGAGTGAATCGAGCGGACTGAGTGCGTGAGCAATGAGTTCGTCGCAATAGGCGAGGAGTAAGTCGCCGAACAGAAGAGCGGCGTTGATTCCGAACGAGGCGCCATCGCCTGACCATCCGGATTCCGCATGGAGTTGCTCGAAGGCGCGATGCGCCGAGGGCTTGCCACGACGAGTATCCGAGCTGTCCATGATGTCATCGTGCACAAGGGCAGCGGCGTGAAAAACCTCGAGCGCGGTTGCGATGTCAATAGCATGGTCGGTCACGGTTGCGTCATGAATTCGATACCCGTGAATGGCGCAGAGTGCTCGAAAACGTTTTCCGCCCGTGAGGAATTGACGGGCAAAGGTATCGAAGCTGGAAACGTCGCGACCGAGGGCGTACATGTCGGACGCTCGCTGTTCGAGAAATCCTTGCAGCCGCTCGTTGACACGAGAAACCCACTGATCACGTTCTGGCACCCGCCTAGCCTATCCGCGACAACCGGGGTTACACTCTCTCTAGCGAAGGAAACTTAGCGAGAGCGCACGAGGGGACACCATGCCACTTTCCGAACACGAGCAGCGACTGCTCGACGAGATGGAACGCAATCTTTACGGTCGGGATGCCGATGTCGTGTCGACCCGTGGCACAGGTTTGCGCCCCAACTACCGAGCACTGACTCTCGGAATTGTTCTCGCCGTCGCAGGTATCGGTGTCATGGTCGGTGCCGTCATGTCGCAGCTCATCGTGGCGGGATTGATCGGTTTCGTGGTGACGTTCGCGGGCACCCTCGTTGCAAGCCGGCCACTCCGCGATTCAGCCCCATCTGCAGGGAGCTCGTCACAGCGTCGTTCCGCACAGAGCTCGTCGTTCATGGAACGGATGCAGCGTCAATGGGACCAGAGTAATTTTCCTCCATTTTCCTCCACT
>RFQD01000068.1 GCA_009925875.1 Microbacteriaceae bacterium
CGACGACGGCGTTGAATAAGGTGAGCAGATTTGATCGCAGGATGCTCGCCAGCGAGCGACTCGAGTCGGTCTGTTGTCGATTCACGAGGTCGAGCGCGACTCGCTCACGCACCTGCGCCGCTGTCAACCCGTTGCGCTCGAGTACGTCTTCGTCGAGCGGCGTCAGCCTATCTCGGGCTGCCTCAAGTCGCGCCGCCGACGCGGCAGCCTTGAGCTCTGCTCGGGTTGTCGTCGTCGCCATGAGTATCAGTATCGAGCCTAAGCTTGCCGTATGTCTAAAGTGCTCAGTTCGTTGCCCGTGGGCGAACGCGTAGGTATCGCATTTTCGGGAGGTCTCGACACGTCGGTTGCAGTTGCGTGGATGCGCGACAAGGGCGCTATTCCGTGCACGTACACCGCGAATATCGGACAGCCAGATGAGCCGGACATCGACAGTGTTCCGGCGCGCGCGCTCGAATATGGCGCAGAGCTTGCTCGATTGGTGGACTGCCGCCGTCAACTGGTCGAAGAGGGACTTGCCGCGCTCGCCTGTGGCGCGTTCCACATCCGTTCGGGTGGAAAAACATACTTCAACACGACTCCCCTCGGTCGTGCGGTGACGGGCACAATGCTCGTGCGTGCCATGCATGACGACGGTGTCGAGATTTGGGGTGACGGTTCCACCTACAAGGGCAATGACATCGAGCGGTTCTATCGCTACGGTCTGCTCGCGAATCCGAACCTGCGAATTTACAAGCCATGGCTCGACGCCACGTTTGTTACCGAACTCGGTGGCCGAAAAGAAATGTCGGAGTGGCTCGTGGCTCACGGTTTCCCGTATCGCGATGCCACTGAGAAGGCGTACTCGACGGACGCCAACATTTGGGGTGCCACGCACGAGGCAAAAGACCTCGAAGAACTCAATCGGGGTTTGGACATTGTTGACCCGATCATGGGCGTCGCTTTTTGGCGCGATGACGTCGAGGTTGAGACGGAGGTCGTCACGGTCGCCTTCGAGGCGGGCCGCCCGGTGTCGATCAACGGCGTTGTGTTTGACGACCCGGTGAAGCTCGTCGAACAGGCGAACGCGATTGGCGGACGCCACGGTCTCGGTGTTTCCGACCAAATTGAAAATCGCATCATTGAAGCCAAGAGCCGCGGCATTTATGAGGCCCCCGGCATGGCCCTCCTGCACATCGTGTACGAACGCTTGCTCAACGCGATTCACAACGAAGACACCGTTGCGACGTACCACGAACAGGGTCGTCGACTCGGCCGGCTCATGTACGAAGGCCGCTGGCTTGATCCGCAGTCGCTCATGCTGCGCGAGAGCATCCAGAAGTGGGTGGGCTCCGCTGTAACCGGTGAGGTTACGTTACGCCTGCGCCGCGGTGACGATTACACGATCGTGGATACGCAAGGCCCGTCGTTGAGCTACCACCCCGAGAAACTCTCGATGGAACGCGTCGACGAGGCCGCGTTTGGGCCTGACGACCGAGTCGGCCAGCTCACCATGCGCAACCTTGACATCGCCGACTCGCGCGAGAGACTCACGCAGTACTCCCGTCAGGGAATCATCACGGGCGAGGCGGCGAAACTCATTGCGTTGCCGAACAAGGAAGTTTCCTCCAAGAAGCAGTAGCTCGCTACCGCCACCATCCGATAATCAGACCCATCAGCGTGAGGTTGAGTACGTCGCTGGCGACCTCGATGATCCACACCGTGAAGCCGTGACCGGCAAACAGGCGGTGGCTCAGCGACGACGCGGCTGCGAGGCCAACTCCGAGTAAGAAGCCGGTGAGTGCGCCACTCAGGGCACCGAAACCGGGTTCAGACAGGGCAACGAAGTGAATCACCGACGCCACGGCGACTGCCTGAACGAGACCCGCAAACGCAGTCGCGCCGAACACGACACCCATGTTGCTACCCCCGGCAGCCTCGTCGGGTTTCCGACCCATCGCCTTCCACCACACGGGGAAGAACGTTTTGGGTCCGAACCATAGTGAGCCCGCAATGAAGGCCACAACCCAGGCAACAAGAATGGCGAACCAGTTCAATTCGAGAAGAAACATGAGAAAAGACTAGCGTTGAGCGCGGGAGGCATCCATGACCGCGTTTGATCCGTGTGAGGCGAGCATAAATTCCATCACGGATGCCCTGCGCGAGAATCGCACCACGAGCCTTGCCCTCGTCGAGTACTATCTCGATCGCATGGCCCGCTTCGACTCCTCGGGACCGCGCCTCAACGCAGTGCCGGTTCTCAACTCGGATGCACGAGCCGAGGCGATTGCCTCTGATGAGCGCCGCGCTCGCGGTGAGACGCTGGGGCAACTCGATGGAATTCCCTACACGGTCAAAGACAGCTACCGGGTGGCCGGCATGACGGTCGCGGCGGGTTCGCCGGCTTTGCCTCGCAAGATTCGTTTGCCATTGAACAGCTGCGTCGCGCGGGAGCTGTGCTGCTCGGTCGAACGAACATGCCGCCCATGGCCGATGGTGGAATGCAGCGGGGCCTGCACGGCCGCGCGGAGTCGCCCTATAACCCCAACTTTCTCGCCGCCGCGTTTGCGTCAGGTTCGTCTCAAGGCTCAGGCGTTGCGGTCGCTTCGAACTTCGGCGCCTTCTCCCTCGGCAGCGAGACGGTGTCGTCGGGTCGCTCACCCGCGTCCAACAATTCGGTTGTCACCTACACCCCGTCACGCGGAGTGATTTCGATGCGGGGTGTGTGGCCGTTGTTTGCCTTGCGTGACGTCGTCACCCCCTACGCCAAGACCGTCGCCGACCTGTGCCAACTGCTCGACCCGCTCACGCAGGTGGACCCCACTCCACGCGGAGATTTTTGGCTGGATCAACCTTTCGTTGAGCTACCTGTGCCCCTGGAGCGGGCACCGGCCTCGTGGGCGGCGTTGCCTGAGCAGCCCACCTCCGGCGTGCTGGCCGGCAAACGAATCGCCGTGCCGCGCGTGTACGTCGGCGAGGGCGAGTCGATGGACATCGAAACGCGCGCGAGCATCCTCGAATTGTGGGAGCGGGCTGCGCGACGCTTACGCGACCTCGGCGCAGAAATTGTGCTCACCGACTTTCCCGTGATTGAACAGTACGAAGGCGGGGTACCCGCGGGCGAGAACATCGAAGACCTCGGAGTCCTGCCTCCGGGATGGATGCACTACGAGTTCACCGACCTACTCGCATTCGGCTGGGATGACTTTCTCGTGGCCAACGGCGACCCAACGTGCGCTAGCTTGGCCGACGCCGACCCAGACCAGATTTTCCCCCCGCCTCCTGGATCGTTACCCGACCGGTATGCCGAAGTCGAGGACTACGACCAGCGCTACCGCGTGACGGTGGGGTTAGCGAAGGTCGGCCTCGCGCATCCGCATACCCGCCCGGATTACGCCGACGGACTTCGTGCCCTCGAACAATTGCGCGAGCAACTGTGGGAATCGTGGATGAACGACAACGGCTACGACCTCGTCGCCTTCCCAGCGAATGCCGACGTGGGGCCGGCCGATGCCGACACGAACGTCGAGTCGGCCGACATCGCCTGGCGCAACGGCGTGCTCTTCTCCAACGGAAACTATGCCATTCGTCACCTGGGCATCCCGACGCTGACGGTGCCGATGGGCGTCATGTCAGATATTGGAATGCCGGTCGGGCTCACGTTTGCCGCGCGCGCGTACGACGACCGCGCCCTCATCGAGGCCGGCCTCGCGTTTGAAGCGCCGGGGTCGTTGCGTCAGGCGCCGTCGCTCGCATGACAACCGCCAAGAATTACACCGACATTGGTGTCCGGGCAGTCGACCTGCTGCGTGAACTCGTCCGCATCGACAGCGTCAACCCTGCGTTAGTCGACGGGGCCGCGGGCGAGAGCGCAATCGTTGCGCTTCTTCAAGATCGACTCAGCCGTGCTGGTTTCGCCACTCACGTGGTGTGTCCGCCGAATCAACCTGAGCGGCCGAGCTTGGTGGCCATCGCGCCAGGACCGCTCGACGCTCCCACTGTCATCTTCAACGGCCACCTCGATACGGTCGGCGTGAAGGGCATGGATGCTCCCTTCACTCCGCGAATCGAGGGCGACACGTTATTCGCGCGCGGGGCTGCCGACATGAAGGGTGGCGTCGCAGCTTTGGTTGTCGCGGCGGAGGAGCTGGCTCACACGGGCGGGCCGGTTCGACCCGTGCTGACACTGGTTGCCGACGAGGAGGATTCGAGCCTCGGGAGCGAAGCGGTGATTGTTGCATTGCCCGAGTTGGGCATCCAGCCGCAGGTGTGTCTGATTGGTGAGCCAACGGACAATGCACTCGCCCGTTCGCTTCGAGGTTTTGCCGTTGTGAAGGTCACCTTTGCCGGTCGGGCGAGCCATAGCTCTCAACCCGAGAATGGAATCAATGCCGTGACGCACCTCGGCGAATTTATGGCGCGCGTGGCAGCCCGAGCCGAGACCGTGCGCTCCACTGGCGGCGACGTGATGATCACCGTGGTGCGCGGGGGAGACTCACCGTATGTCATTCCCGACCACGCAGAGTGCCTAGTTGAGGTGCGCACGGTTGCCGGTCAGGAGGCCGCGCACGCGGTTAAAGACATTGCGACACTGTTTGATACTTCGTGGGATGCACGCGCCGACATCATCGCCTGCCGCGAAGCGTGGCAACTCGACGCCACTGGACCCGCTGCGCAACTTGCGGTGCAACTCGGGTCAGTGCTTGGCACGACGGCCACGTTCGACGCCCCGTACTGGATGGAGGCGCCACTGTGGCAGGAGGTGTGTCCGACGGTAATCTGTGGTCCGTCGGGTGGTGGGTTGCACGCGGTGGATGAGTGGGTTGATCTTCGGCAGGTGCGCGCGTTTGCGCAGGCGCTTGTGGAGGTGACCGCATCCCCTAGCCTCTTCATATGAGCGATGTGAACGAGGTTGGCGAACGTGACGGTTGGCGTTGCTGGTTGTGCGACAAGCCAGTCGACCCGGATGCGTCGGTGAACTCCGATCTGGGTCCGAGTGTCGACGGCTTCCCGATTCACGTATCTAAGAAGCGCACCGACACGGTGGAGCGAATTGCGCACCGCGCATGCAACACCATGAAGGGCAAGATTTCGCCGGTCGTGGCCTGGTCACCCGAGTTGCTCATAGTTGACCCATCACCCATCGTTGCGACGGTCGACCGGCTACGTCGCAAAGGTGGGCGTGAAATCGTCGCGCGTTGCCCCGACCAGAATGACGCGCAGGAAGCGTCAGAGTGGCTACTCGACCGACTTTCGCGCTTTGCCCCCGACCTCGCGGTCGAGACCGAGATCCAACCCGGTGGGGGCCAGTTCGTGCTCATCTTGCGCGCCCAATGACGCTATTTCTGAGGGGCGGTCAGGGCGGTGAGCATAAACAGTGTCGCAGCGTCGTACCAGGTTTCGTTGAGACCAATCCAGGCCGCATTCGCTGCCTCCGGCGATGAACGATTGGCGATAGCGGCCGAAGTTCCCCACCGCGATGACCACAGTGGTGCTCCAACGGTGTACCCACGATTTCGCAAGCGCTCGGCGAATGACTCCACGGTGGCGGCTCCGCTGTCGACGGCCGTATCCAAGATGGTGGCGTAGACACTCGTGCGCATATCTGCGTCATCGATGGTGAACCCGTAGGACTGTGCGCCAGACAGCAAGCCATTGGACATCACGAAGTACGTCATGGCTGTTGCATTGGCAGACACGCTCTCCTCCATGGTCGTCGGCGACGTTGTCGCTCCGAGAGTGTCATGAAGGGCCGCCACGGATGCGCTCATCGAGTCATTGCTGAATCGGCCGTCTGCACGCAACTCGGTGCCCGCCAATGTTGTGTAGTAGTCCACGTTTGCATTTCCTGCGCGCGTCAGCAGGTTCGTGTAGCCGTCAATAAACCCTCGAACCGACACGGTGTCGACGTCGGTTTTCGACGGCATCGCGCGCAATACGACCAAGGCGTCCGTCAGCATGTTCGAGACACCGACTTCCTCTTCACCGAGGATTCGTGCCGCGTCGATGAGGGCCTCGTCCGTCGTGGCGAGTGGAAGGTCTTCCACAAGTCCATCGCATGAGGCGATGGCAAATGTAGCCCAACCCAGAGCGCCCGGCAGGTCGATGAGCTGTTCGAGTTTTGTGGGCAGGTTGGCAATCGCGGCATCTCGAGCTGTCATCGCGGTCGCACGAAGGTCGCGTGTTTTTTGCAGCAACTCGGCCGCCACGGTGTCAAAACCGCGAGAACTGATGTCTGCCCGTGCCGAGGCAGCGCCGGCGGCTCGTGCCAACCGCAGATACGCGAAGGCTCCTTCACCGTAGGCCCGAGGTAAGTCATGACGTTGAATCGAATCTTGCATCCGGCTCAGTGCACTCGAAGCAAGGTCGAGGGTTTCTGGGTCGGTTCCAGCTGGTGCCGTTTCTAACGCTGCCGCGAGACGATCCTGCATGCCGGCCGTGACGGCAGTCATGGCCGATTCGGATGAGGCAGATGGCGATAGTGGTGAGATTGGTTGCCCTGCGTATACCGTGCCGGTCAGAGCGGTAAATGCCTCCAGCACGTTTCTGACAGGGACGACCGTGAGCGATGATGTCGCTTGAAAGTCTTCCAGTGACAGCTGATTGCCCTCCGCATCCGTACCGAGAAATGATCCCTCGGGCACGACCACGGTGGTGAAACCGGCATCTGACGCGGCCTTGAGCTTGGTGGGAACTCCACCAACTTCGCCAATCGACCCATCGGGCGAGATTGTTCCCGTCATCGTGACGCCCCGAAGGAGCGGCGTATTTGTCAAGCTTGCAAGAATTCCGACGGTCAATATCCCGCCCGCCGAGGGTCCATCGATGGGTCCCGACACCGTGAAACCAAGGTCAATATCCCGAGGATCTCGTGCGCTCAAGAGCGTCGCGACGGCCGATGCCTGTTCGGTGGCGGCACGCCACTGCGGTCCGGCGCCGGCGGAGTCGATTTGCGTCAAGTCGACATCGCTCACGCCGTCAACGTGGGCTAAAACCTTGACTTCGGC
>RFQD01000069.1 GCA_009925875.1 Microbacteriaceae bacterium
CAGGTCATGCTCATCACGCGTCCACAAACGTGCGGGTGAGTCGCCCACCCAAGCGCGTGACGACCTCGTAGCCGATGGTGTTTGTTGCGGCAGCCCAGTCGGCCACCGATGGATGCCCCCGCGCCGGGTCTCCGAACAACACGACCTCGTCACCCACCTCAACCTCGGCCTCGCCGCAATCGACGACAAACTGGTCCATGGCGACGCGACCGGCGACCGTGTAGCGGTTTCCGCGAATGCTCACCGGACCGCGGTCGCTCGCGGCGCGCGGAACTCCTTCGCCGTATCCGATCGGCACGAGTGCCAGCCGGCTCGCGCTGCTGGTGCGGTAGGTCAAGTCGTAGCTCACGCCCGTGCCCGCTGGTACCTCTCTGACCGCTGCGACCCGACCTCGCAGTGTCATGACCGGGCGCAATCCGTAGTCGTGGGGCGCAACGGAGTCGTCGGGCGAAATGCCGTACATGGCAATTCCCACGCGAACCATGTCAAAGCTGAGTTGCGGCAAGGTGAGTGCCGCGTTGCTCGCCGCGAGGTGTCGAAGCGTCGGATTCAGGCCGGCCTTGCGGGCGAGCGCCACACCCGATTCGAAGCGAGTGGCCTGCGTCAGGTCATCCTCAATCGATGCGTTGGAGAGGTGCGAGAAGATTCCCTCGACGGCGACTCTTCGTTCGGCTTCCTGCCCGGCTGCTCGCGCAAACAACTCCGCCCACGTCGCGTCAGCGGCTCCGTTTCGACTCAGGCCCGTATCAATTTTGATGTGCACGGTCGGTGGGGTGTCGGGTTTGAGCCCGGCGCGCTCACCCGCGCGAGCAACGGCGTCAAGTTGGGCGACGCTCGAAACGCACACCGTTATCCCGGCTGAAACAGCTGCGACGAAGTCTTCGTTCGGGTCGTGGAGCCAGGCGAGAATGGGCGTCGAGATTCCGGCGGAGCGCAACGCAAGCCCTTCCGCGACATCGGCCACACCGAGATGCGTCGCACCCCCGGCGAGCGCCGCTCGAGCGACCGGAATCATGCCGTGACCGTAGGCATTCGCCTTGACAACCGCGAGAAAGTGCGGGGTCGCCACTCGGGCGCGCAACGTGGACACGTTGTGGCGTACGGCGCCGAGGTCGATCAGTGCCTCGCGAAAAGGTCCGTCGACCGGCGGCGTTGTCACGCGCCTTCCGCCACGACAAACGCCACGGCTAAGCCACCATCGTGCGACAGCGACAGCTGCACGTTGGTGATGCCCTTCGCTTCCGCCATTTTGAGCGCCTCACCGGCAAGCACGAACGACGGCTTGCCCGCCTCGTCTTTCACCACGCTGACGTCGTGCCAGCCCATGCTGCCCGACTCCCCGAACGCCTTGATGAGGGCCTCTTTTGCCGCAAAGCGCGCGGCGAGTGACGCCGGCGCGAGACCGCGCTCACCGAGCGTGAACAAACGGGACGCCAAACCGGGTGTGCGCTCGAGGGCGGCCGTGAAGCGTTCGATGTCGACAGCATCCACTCCGATTCCGACAATCATGAGCCCACCGTTCGCTCTACTCGACCGTCACCGACTTGGCGAGGTTTCGAGGCTGATCGACATCGAGCCCCTTCGCGTCGGCGAGTTCCATGGCGAAAATCTGCAGGGGCACAACAGCGAGAATCGGCTCAAACAATGGGCCCGCCAGAGGAATGCGAATAACCTCATCCGCAAAAGGCAACACTGCGGCATCTCCAGCTTCGGCAATCGCGATGACGCGCGCTCCACGCGCGCGTATCTCTTGGATGTTGCTAATCACCTTCGAGTGCATCTCCGCCGAATTTCGCGGACTCGGCACGATGACAAACACAGGCTGACCGTGGTCAATCAGCGCAATCGGTCCGTGCTTGAGCTCACCGGCGGCAAACCCTTCGGCGTGAATGTACGCGAGCTCTTTGAGCTTGAGCGCACCTTCGAGCGCGATCGGGAACCCCACGTTCCGGCCGAGGAAGAGCACGGCCTGCGAATCGCTCATCCACTTTGCGAGGGTGCGAATCTCGTCACCCACAGAGAGAACCTCCGCAAGTTTTGCGGGCAAGTCACTGAGTTCCTGCGCGCTGTGCTGGAGGAGAGCCTCCGGCACCGTGTCACGAACACGAGCGATATGCAGACCGATCAAGTAGAGCGCTGTGATTTGCGCGACAAATGCCTTGGTCGATGCCACGGCGACCTCGGGTCCGGCGTGCGTGTAAACCACGGCATCCGACTCGCGGGGAATCGTGGCACCCTGCGTGTTGCAAATCGAAATGGTCTTTGCGCCGCGCTCGCTCGCATAACGCACGGCCATGAGGGTGTCCATCGTCTCGCCCGACTGACTAATAGAAATGACCAGAGTGCTCGGCGTGATAACCGGGTCGCGGTAACGGAATTCGTGGCTGAGCTGAACATCCACCGGGATGCCCGCCCACTTTTCGATGGCGTAGGAACCAACGAGACCCGCGTACGACGCCGTGCCACACGCCAACAAGATGATGCGTGAGACGCCACTCAAGAAATCGGGGCCGAATGCATCAATCTCGGGAACGACAACCATTCCATCGTGGATGCGCCCACGAATGGTGTTGGCCACGGCGTCGGGGTTCTCCGAAATTTCCTTCGCCATGAAACTCGGCCAGCCGCCCTTCTCGCTCGCCGACGCGTCCCACTCGATGTCAAACTCTTCGGGCACAACCGGCTCACCCGCAAACGTTGTTACCGAAACCGAGTCGGGCGTGATAGCGACGATTTGGTTCTGCCCCACCGCAGCCGCCCGGTGCGTAAATTCAACGAACGCCGCCACATCAGAGCCGAGGAAGTTCTCTCCGTCACCAAAGCCGATCACCAGCGGCGAGTTGTGGCGTGCGGCAACAATGAGGTGCGGCTCATTGGCGTGCATCGCGAGCAGCGTGAACGCACCTTCGAGACGGTTCACGGTGCGCGCAAACGCGGTGCGCAAATCACCCGTCTCGGCGTAATTGTCGGCCAGTAACACGGCGGCCACCTCGGTGTCGGTCTCGCTGACAAACTCGTGCCCGCGTGCCGTCAGCTCCGCCTTGATTTCGTAAAAGTTCTCCACGATGCCGTTGTGAATGAGAGCCAAGCGTCCGTCGTCCGCGAGGTGCGGATGCGCATTCACGTCAATGGGCGCACCATGGGTCGCCCATCGCGTGTGACCGATGCCCGTATGTCCCGAAGCAAGGGGATGCGCCGTCAGGTTGTCCATGAGCATTTGCAATTTGCCGGCCTTCTTGGCCATGACGAGTTCGCCCTCATTGCTCAAGACCGCGACCCCGGCGGAATCGTAGCCACGGTATTCCTGGCGCTTTAACCCGCCGAGCAACACCCCCAGCGAGTCTTGGCTTCCGACATATCCGACGATTCCGCACATAATCTCAAGTTTACGCGTGCGACGACGGGATGCGGTGCCCCGGCAGGCGCCCTTGAGCGTGATCGAATCAACGCCGTTCGTCGAAATTCCGCGCGCCGATTGGGCCGCCCTCGCGCCCTTCACCGGACAACGCCTGTCGTCCGAAGACCTGGAGAGCGTACGGGGTCTCGGCGACCGCCTCAATCTTGATGAGGTGGACGACATTTACCGTCCGTTGAGTCGCCTCCTGTGGCTCTACGCGCACGGCGCGCGCGAGCTTCACGCTGCGACGAATGCGTTCCTTCAGCGGAGAGCATCCAGCACCCCGTTCGTCATCGGTGTCGCCGGCTCTGTGGCCGTCGGAAAGTCCACCGTGTCGAGACTGCTGCAATTCTTGCTCGCACGCTGGGAAGAAACACCGAACGTTGCCCTGGTGACCACGGACGGTTTTCTCTACCCCAACGAGGTTCTTGAGGCCCGCGGGATTCTCGATCGCAAGGGCTTCCCGGAATCCTACGACCGCCGAGCCTTGTTGAATTTCGTCAGCGAAATCAAGAGTGGTGCCGACGAGGCGAAAGCTCCCGTGTACTCTCACCTTGACTACAACATCGTGCCGGGTGAATTCGTGACCGTCTCGCGACCCGACATTCTCATCGTCGAAGGTCTCAACGTGTTGCAGCCACCCGTCGGTGGGGGCATGGCCGTGAGCGATCTGTTCGACTTCAGCGTGTATGTGGATGCCCGATCCGCCGACATCGCGAGTTGGTACGAGGAGCGCTTTCTCTCGCTGCAGCGCGGGGCATTCGCCGACCCGCAGTCGTACTTTCATCGATTCGCAAGCCTCACGGAAAACGAAGCGCTCGACATTGCGCGCGACTATTGGCAGCGGATCAACATGCCCAATCTCGAGCAAAATATTCGCCCGACCAGATCGCGTGCCCGTTTGGTATTGCGAAAGGGTCCCGACCACTCGGTCACGAGCGTGCTGCTGCGCAAGATCTAGCTAGAGCGAGAGCTCGACGCGCACAATTTCGGCGAGCGCGTGGGCGTGCGCATCGGCAATTTCTTGACTCTCTGCTTCGACCATGACACGGACCATGGGCTCGGTGCCCGAGGGTCGGAGGAGGACCCGACCGGTGTCGCCCAGTTCGGATTCCGCGATCGCCACGGCGGCGGCTACGCCATCATTCTCCGCCAACGCACTGTGATTCACGTCACGCACATTGACCAAAACTTGTGGGAAGACGGTCATAATGGCGGCGAGTTCGGCGAGTGTTTTTCCGGTTCGCGCCATCTCGGCAACGAGGTGCAGACCGGTAAGTATTCCGTCGCCGGTCGTCGCGTACTCGGTCATGATGACGTGGCCCGATTGCTCGCCCCCGAGCGTGGCCAAGTGCCTCGAGAACATACCGGTCACCGACCGCCGTTGTCACAATCGAAATGCCGTGCTCTGACATGGCACGATGCAAACCAAGGTTGCTCATCACGGTCGTGACTAATGTGTCCGCAGCGAGATGCCCGCGCTCTTTCATCGACACGGCCAGTATGGCCATGATCTGATCTCCGTCAACGATGTTGCCATTCGCGTCAACCGCGAGGCACCGATCGGCGTCACCGTCATGGGCAATTCCCACGTCGGCGCCGAGTTCGACGACGGCACGCGCGAGCACGTCCAAGTGCGTCGATCCGACGCCGTCGTTGATGTTCAGACCGTCGGGGTCGTTACCGATGATCGTGACGTGAGCTCCCGCATTGGCAAATACCGCAGGACTGATGGCGCTCGCCGCACCGTGCGCACAGTCGAGCACGACGTGGAGTCCGTCGAGCCGATGCGGAAGGCTCCCGAGTAAATGCAACTCGTAACGATCTTCGGCATCCGCCAAACGATGGATGCGCCCCACGTCGCCACCGGTCGGTAAGAGTTTCTCAATACCGAGATGTTCCTCGATGCGGTCTTCGACCTCATCCGGAAGTTTGACGCCACCGACCGCAAAAAATTTGATGCCATTGTCGGGGGCCGGGTTGCGAGCAGGACAAGTCGACGCCAGGTAGGAAGCGGCGGCCGGTGTGGGAACCACGCCCGCGTCGAGGACGTCAATCCCGGAGCTCGCGAGTCCGGCATTGACCGCGGCCGTCAGAAACTCTCCGGAAATGCGCGGGTCGCGTGCCACGACACACGTGGGACGTCGACCTTCCGCCCGACGTTTGTCGGCGTAGCGACCACTCGTCAAAACGACGGCGGCAGACTGAGCAAGCCCCAAAGCGAGGTCAGCCGTGAGATCACGGTTAGCCAGGCCTCGAACGCCGTCAGTGCCGAACAGGCGACCCATGGAAAAACCCGCGCGAAACGACTAGCGCTTCGAGAACTGAGGAGCCTTACGGGCCTTCTTGAGACCGGCCTTCTTACGTTCCTTCACGCGTGCGTCACGACTGAGGAAGCCGGCCTTCTTGAGCGTGGCGCGGTTGTTCTCCGCGTCGATTTCGTTGAGCGCACGTGCGATGCCGAGGCGCAAAGCTCCCGCCTGACCCGAGGGGCCACCACCAGTGATGCGAGCGACGACATCATACGAACCCGTGAGTTCGAGAATCGTGAACGGGTCGCTGATGAGTTGCTGGTGCAACTTGTTGGGAAAGTAGTTTTCGATGTCGCGGCCGTTGACCGTGATCTTTCCCGAACCCGGCACGAGGCGCACGCGCGCGATGGCCTGCTTGCGACGACCCACGGCAGCACCCGGGACGTTCAAAACGGCACGAGGAGCCTTGGGGGCTTGGGCGGCAGGAGTTTCGGTCGAATACTCCGTCAGTTCGACGGTTTCGTCCGTTTCGATGTCTGCGTTTTCGATGTCAGCCATGTGTCTTAGTCCTTATGTCTCAATACTCGTCGGCGCTACTGAGCGACCTGGGAAAGGGTGTACACCTTCGGCTGCTGCGCAGCGTGCGGGTGCTCGGGGCCGGAGTAGACCTTCAACTTGCGGAACTGGTCACGACCGAGAGCGGTCTTGGGAAGCATTCCGCGAATGGCCTTTTCGACCGCGCGCTCGGGGTTTTTCTCGAGCAGCTCGGCGTACGTGGTCGCGCGCAAACCACCCGGATAACCCGAGTGCCGGTACGCCTTCTTTTGCGCCAACTTCGCACCCGTCAACGCGACCTTGTCTGCGTTGATGATGATGACGAAGTCGCCCATGTCCATGTGTGGCGTGAACGTGGCTTTGTTCTTGCCGCGAAGAATGGCAGCGGCGTGGCTCGCAAGGCGACCCAGAACGACGTCTGTCGCGTCAATGACGACCCATTCGCGCTTCACATCAGCGGCTTTGGGCGAATACGTGCGTGTCATAGCAATGACCTTCTTATCGTTATCGAAATGAGTGGTTCGTGAATCCCGCTCCGTCGCGACGTTCGCCCGCGATGCCCGCGAAACGAACCCCGCAGTCGAGGGCTCTTTTTTCGGGTGACGTTGGACTTACTTTCCGTAAGACCTTTCGGCACCAAGTTTCAACTGTACGCGAGAACCGGGATGCGCGCCAAATCGGCCGCCGCACGATGATCCACGACACGTCGCGCGATCACGAATCGGAACCATTACCCGTCGTCTCGCGCTTGGCGCGCGTGAGTT
>RFQD01000070.1 GCA_009925875.1 Microbacteriaceae bacterium
ACATCCCCATGCTGATATTGCTTCCGCCGTCGGAGACGAAGCGTTCCGGCGGAGAGGGAACGCCATTAAGTACGACGTGGAATCTGAGCTTCCCCGAGCTCGATGAAACGCGACGCTCGTTAGTTCAGTCGTTGTGCGAATTGGCCGCCGATCCTGTGGAGATGATCTCTACCCTCAAACTCGGACCACAACAACATGATGAAGTCCACGTGAATGCAGGGATCCTGGACGCACCAACAATGCCCGCGATCGAACGTTTCACGGGTGTTCTGTTTGATGCCATTGATGTGGGGACGCTCGACAAACCTGGTCGCGATTTTCTCGCTTCACGAATTCTCATCCAGTCGGCCTTGTTTGGACTCGTTCGTGCTTCCGACTTCATTCCCGCATATCGATTGAGCTTTGATTCGCGCCCTGCCGCCGTTGAAGAAGGTGTGGGCTTCGCTGGGTGCCCCCATTCTCGCGACCCACGAGGGCTTGATATTGGACTTGCGTTCGGAAGGATACGCTGCTCTCTCACCCTTGCCCGATCGGGCGGACGCGTTCTTCGTCCGCGCTGTCGGACGTGCCGCCAACGGTGAGCTGCGGCAACTCAATCACTTCAACAAGAAGGGTAAGGGCGTCTTTGTTCGCGCGGTGGGGCAGAACTACCCTCACTGGGTGCGCAGTCAGGCAGCCAATGACTCCGATTCGGTTCCGGACGATTTCTCGATCGACAACATCGACACGCTGTTGGAGTGGGCTCGCGTCCACAAGGTGGAACTCACGAAAACCGACGACCCGCGGGAGCTCCAATTGGTCATCAACGAAGCGGACTACCCGCCCATCGGTGCTCGTGGCTAGAACTACCGCTCAGCTCGCGCGGTGACACCCAACGAAGTGGTCGTCGACGAGTCCTTCGGATTGCATCAGCGCGTACATCGTTGTCGCGCCAACGAAACGAAAGCCTCTTTTTCTCAGTTCGGCGCTGAGCGCTTCCGATTCAGGCGTGACAGCCGGCAGTTCGGCCAACGAGCGCGGGCGAGGACGCGATGGGGGAGGCGCAAATGACCAAACGAGGTCAACGAGTGACTCACCACGCTCAAGCATCTCGACAACGATGCGTGCGTTGGTGACGCAGGATTGAATCTTTGCGCGATTGCGAATGATTCCCGTGTCTGTCATCAGCATCTCAATACGCCGTTCATCGAATTCAGCGACGACGTGGGGTTCAAAATCATCAAAGGCAACGCGGAACGCGGGGCGCCGGCGCAGGATCGTTATCCAACTCAGACCCGCCTGAAATCCTTCGAGACAGATTTTCTCGAACATGTCACGTTCGGTGCGAAACGGTGTCCCCCACTCTTCATCGTGATATCGCTCGTATTCGGGAGCACTCGTCACCCAGCCGCAACGCACAATCCCGTCAGATCCGGTCACTAGTTCGGAGCGCGCCATGGCTTCAGACTATTCGGCGTAGGAGATACCTTCGAGGGCCAGAAGCCGTTTCTTTGTGGGAATACCACTACCGCCGGAGTACCCCGTGATACGCGCATTTGACGCGAGAATGCGGTGACAGCCGATGATGATGGGAATCGGATTCGCTCCCACCGCACCACCAACCGCACGACCGGCGCCGTGCCGACCGATTCTTTCGGCGATGTCTCCGTAGCTTGCGCTTTCACCATAGGGCGTCGCAGCGATGACATTCCATACGTCGCGTTGGAATGCCGTTCCGTGCATCTCCACCGGAAGGTTGAACTCGCGACGGTCACCCGCGAAGTATTCAGTGAGTTGAGTGACCGCTGTCGCCAGAAGCGGGTCGGCGTGCCCCGGTGCTCCGCCGTGCGGCAACTGCCCATAGGCGTTGCCGTCGGTGCCTTCAATGGTGAGACCAGTGATGGCGGTGCCGTTGCTGCGAATTTCGATTCGACCGAGGGGAGAAGAAACCGTGACAAACGCATCGCTCAAAACTGATTCGGTCCTCCGTGTGGCGGTCATGATGAGCCCTTCTGTCGTTTGCCGATACGGATGCGCTCTTGGACGAGCGCGGCGCTCAACAGTACGATCGCGCCGCCAGCAAATTGATACCAGTGAAAAGTTTCGTGGATAAAGATCACTCCGGCAATGACGGCGATAACAGGTATCACGAACGTCACCGTACTCGCGACGGCACTTCCCGCAAGGTTGATGGTGCGGAAATTCCACACGTAGGCGAAACCCGACCCCAAGATTCCGAGAGCCGACACGCAGAGAATTGATTCCAGTGTCCACGCGGCAGACTGCAGCGGAACGAAGGGGACGACCACGATGAACCACAGTGCTCCCGTGGTCATCTGCATCGTCGCCAACGTCGTTGCCGGCAATCCGGACGGTGTCAAGAATCGACGTGCAAACGGGAGTGCAAACCCGTAGCACGACGTCGCTATGAGCACGAGAACGGCACCCATGAGTGTCGATTGGCCAGGCTCAACCAGCACACCGGTCAGTATCACGATGCCCAGAAAACCGACCAGAATACCGACGAGCTGGCTCATCGAGACGCGTTGTTCGCGAAAAATCAACACGGTCATCAACACGGTCATCAGCGGAGTTGTCGCATTCAATACGCCCGCCAGGGAACTTGAAATGAACGTTTCGGAGTAAGCGAAAAGCACCGAGGGAATGACGTTCATGAAAAGTGAGAACGCGAACGAGCGCCCCCACAGTCGCCACGACCGTGCGAGAGGCGTGCGGGTTACCCCGCTCCACGCCAACAACGTCAGTGCACCGAGGGTGTTACGGGCGAAGGCGACCCCGAGCGGTGTCAGTGACGTCAAGGCCACGCTGATGAAGAGGAAGACCAAGCCCCAAACCGTAGCCAGAGCGATGAACGCGGGCAACCACGTCGACGCACGGGGCTGCGTCGACGTTACGGGAGACACGTGAGAAATGAAATGGACGAGAAAGTGACGGGGTCTACAGAATCTTCCAGGCTTGCGTCAGCACGCCTTCAAGGATTTGTCTGATTTCTGTGAACTCTTTCGGTCCGATGGTCAACGCTGGTGCGAGCTGAACCACGGGGTCGCCACGGTCATCCGCACGGCAGTACAGACCCGCCTCATAGAGCGCACCCGACAAGAAACCGCGAAGCAGGCGCTCGGATTCGTCATCGTTGAAGGTCTCTTTGGTCTTCTTGTCTTTGACGAGTTCAATCGCGAAGAAATATCCGTCGCCCCGAACGTCGCCCACAATCGGAATCGACATCAGCTTCTCGAGTTCGGCCCGGAAGAGAGGGGAATTTTTCTGCACGTTTTCGTTCAGTCCCTCCTCCTCGTAAATCCGCAGGTTCTCGAGTCCGACGGCTGCCGATACCGGATGACCGCCAAACGTGTATCCGTGTGCGAAAGAGGTTTGACCGTGCTTGAAGGGTTCGTACACGCGATCGCTCACGATACAGGCGCCAATGGGGGAGTAGCCACTGGTCATGGCCTTTGCACAGGTGATCATGTCGGGCTGGAAACCATAGGTGGTCGAGGCAAACATGTTTCCGATTCGGCCGAACGCACAGATGGTTTCGTCGCTCACGAGCAGGACGTCGTGCTTGTCGCAGATTTCGCGCACGCGTTGAAAATACCCGGGAGGCGGCGGGAAGGCGCCACCAGAGTTTTGAACCGGCTCCAAGAAGACGGCGGCGACGGTCTCCGGTCCTTCGAACTCAATCATTTCTTCGATGCGATTGGCAGCCCATAGACCGAATGCCTCGATGTCATCGGCGTGGGCCTCCGCACGATAAAAGTTCGTGTTGGGCACCCGGAAACCTCCCGGTACGAGTGGCTCGAACATTTGTTTCATGCCGGGCAGCCCGGTGATGGCCAGCGCTCCTTGAGGTGTTCCGTGATAGGCGACCGCACGCGAAATGACTTTGGTCTTCATAGGGCGGCCCTGAATCTTCCAGTACTGCTTGGCGAGTTTCCATGCCGTTTCGACTGCTTCACCACCTCCGGTCGTGAAGAACACGCGGTTCAAATCCCCCGGGGCGTAATCGGCGAGCACATCCGCAAGTTCGATGGCTGACGGATGCGCATACGACCAGATGGGGAAAAACGCGAGTTCCTCGGACTGCTTGGCGGCCGCCTCAGCCAGGCGCTTGCGACCGTGGCCCGCATTCACCACGAAAAGACCCGACAGGCCGTCGATGTATTTCTTGCCGTGGATGTCATAAATGTGGTGACCTTCACCCTTGGTAATGATGGGAACGCCACTCTTCTCGAGAACGGATTGGCGAGCAAAGTGCATCCACAGGTGATCTTTCGCCATCTTTTGGAGTTTTGCGTCTTCGGGGTTTTTCGCCGATGACGTCTTTGGCTTCGTCGCAACTTTCGATTTTGCGAGCTTTGGCGCCTTTGCCGCAGCTTTCGCCTTCGACGATTCGCGTCCCTTGAAAATAGTCATGGTGATCGGTTCCTATCGCGTTCCCCAGTTATACAACTGTTTTTTGAGCTTGAGATACACGAACGTTTCGGTTGAAACGACGCCCTCAAGTGACCTAATTTGCGAGTTCAGTAGCGTGATGAGGTCATCATCTGATTCGCAGACAACTTCAACCATGATGTCGAACGACCCCGCCGTGAGTACCACGTAATCGACCGCGCGAATCTCGCTCAAGCGATCGGCAATGAGGCGAGTGTCGCCCGAGCAGCGAATGCCAATCATGGCCTGTCGGTAAAAGCCGAGTTGCATGGGGTCAGTCACGGCAACGACTTGCACGACACCAGTGTCGGTGAGCTTCTGCACTCGCTGTCGAACGGCCGCCTCCGAGAGACCCACTGCCTTGCCGATTTCGGCGTACGACTTGCGTCCGTCGCGTTGAAGCTGCTCGATGATTGCCTTGGAGACGTCATCGAGCGGGTTTGACTTCACTTTCCCGGACACACGACGATTATCGCAACAAAAAGGTGACCGAATCAAGGGAAACCGAAGTAAACGGATAAAAAATGTACGGATTCATTACTTGGAGCGGTGATACTGCCCGGCGCCGGTGAGGTGAACACGACCGGGATAGACTTTGCTGTCAGGGTGTTTGCGGTGGCGTATCGCAGAGCGCGAAGCGAAATCGGCACCCGGCAGAAAGGCATTGCACAGTGACCTCCATCGGTAAAGACGGCACTCGGGTCCCTTTGCCGACGGATAGTGACCTTGGCGGTTTGCGACTCAGTTGGGCTGCCGCGACCGATGTCGGCCACCATCGTGCCGCCAACGAAGACAGTTTTGTGGCGAGCATGCCCGTCTTTGCCGTGGCCGATGGAATGGGCGGACACCATGCGGGTGACGTCGCGAGCGATGCCGTCGTTCGAAGCTTGGCCACCCTCGCCGGAGATCGTCGAGTCACGCGAGAGGCTCTGAGCGGCGCGCTCGCTGCCGCCGTTGAGAACTTGCGCGCGGTTCTTCCGGAGGAACACCAGGGAGCCGGGACAACGGTAACCGGTGCCGCCATTGTCGACGAACAGGGTGAAACGCGCTTTGCGATTTTCAACATTGGCGACTCGCGTGTCTATGCCCGCATCGGCGACGAGTTTCTCCAGGTGACGACCGATCACTCGATTGTGCAGCAACTGGTGGACTCGGGGCAGATCACAAAAGATGAGGCCGAGAATCATCCGCACGCAAACGTGATCACGCGCGCCGTCGGTTTGATGGATGTCCCCATTCCCGACTTTGTTCTCATGCCGATTGTCGCCGGAACACGGTTGCTCGTGTGCTCCGACGGGTTGACGAAGGAATTGACCGAAATGGGCATCGCCCATTTTCTGGAGCACGGCGGTTCACCCCGCGACACCGTCGATGAACTCATTCGTGTGGCACTCGAGAACAGCGGGCGGGACAACATCACCGCCATTGTGATTGATGTCGACGACGAAAGCTAACCATTGTGAGCACTTGTGAGGCGTGCGCGAGCCCACTGCTGGTGGGGGCTATTTTTTGCGGAGAGTGCGGCAGTTCCACTCGACCTCGCCGTCAGGTGACCGGGGCGGCTCGCACAGACACGAGAGAGCTTCCGCTGGAGTCGATGCCGGGTTTTGAACTCTCGGCTGCGACGCACCGGGAATCTGTCCCCCGATTCAGTGACGAACCCACCGTGTCGAACTCCGTGGCGACGAACGACGTCGCTCGGGAGCTCTCGGATGCGCGAGGTGTTTTGTCGACCGACGCAGTGGGTTCATTCTTGCTTCGATTTTCGAACGGCACCTCGGTGACAGTCACGTCGGGAGGTCTGCTCGGTCGAAATCCGGCCGGAAATAGCGCGGACGCCGATGCCCACCTGATTATCGTCACCGACCCTGATCGAACGGTTTCTAAAACTCACCTCGAATTCGGCATCGAAGCGGGAGATTTCTGGATTTGCGACCGTTTCAGTGGTAACGGCACGACGGTGCAGGAACCGGGGCACCCTCCGCGGCGTTTGATCCCAGGCCGGCGGTACCGAATTTTTCGCGGTACCGTCGTGGGCATCGGAGAGCAATCGTTTACGCTCGCGTGACGTCGCCTCGGGGTGACACCTCCTCTTCTCCACAGCTTCTCCGTCGGCATTAATCTGCACCTCGCTTGCGGACGAGTGAGAAAACGCTTGTCGTCGTCTCACACTCGATACGTGCCGGGAATCGATATGGAGAATCGATTTCCGTGGCTCCCCACGCTTGCACCCCTTGTCACGTCCGGAATTCTCTGGGCTGTCACCGGGTCGGCACTCTCGCTACTCTTCGGTGTTATGTCACCGGTGCTCTTGGTGGCCTCCTATGTTGAGGGAAGGCTGAACACGCGCCGTCGACGCGCCCGGGAAAGCGAGCGAGAGCGACAAAGCCACG
>RFQD01000008.1 GCA_009925875.1 Microbacteriaceae bacterium
CACGCAACGCCATGATGGCCTGCTTGACTTCCGGCATATCAAAAAATCGAACCCCACCGGCAACCTGGTAACTGACTCCCGCGTCACTCAACGCTTGCTCGAGCGCGGCGCTTTGCGAGTTAACTCGGTAGAGCACGGCGATGTCCCGTGCCGGCGTGCCGGTCGCGATTTCTCGAGCAACCCTTGCGGCCACACCCCGAGCTTCTGCACCGTCGTCGGGATACTCACTGCACTCGGGTTTTGCTCCCGTTTGCTCGGCGGCACGAAGTGTCACCGCCCCCGCGTTCTCTCGCATCACGTCATTTGCAAGCTGAACAATGGGAGCGCTCGAACGATAGTTTGTGTCCAGTCGAATGACCGTCGCCTCGGGGAACTCCTCGCTAAATTCGAGAAGATACCGGTTTGTCGCACCCGTGAACGAGTAAATAGTCTGGCTCGCATCACCTACGACACACAGGTCGCGACGATCACCCAGCCACAAGCGCAGCAAGTCATGTTGCAGTGGCGAAACGTCCTGATACTCATCCACAACGAAGAAGCGATAGCGTTCCCGCACTTGCATGAGCGCGGCTTCTTCATTCGCGAGCAACCCGGTCGTGAGGAGCAGCACGTCTTCGAAGTCGATAGTTCGACGGTCATCCTTGATTCGCTCATATTCCGCATGAATCGCGAGAATCTGAGATCTGGTCAACTTGCCGATTGCGGGTCGAGTGGTGAGCTCCGCATACGCATCAACGGGAAGGTTCGAAACCTTTCGCCATTCAATGTCACCCGCAATGTCGCGAAGGAGAGCTGAATCAACTCGAACGTTGACGTTGCGCGCTGCTTCCGTGAGTAACTGAGCTTTACCGCCGAGCACGCGAGGTGCATCTCCGCCCACAACCGTGGGCCAGAAATGGTTGAGTTGGCGAAGCGCAGCGGCGTGGAACGTGGCCGCTTCGACCGTTCCTGCGTTGAGGTGTCGCAGACGCGTCTTCATTTCCCCCGCCGCTCGCGCGGTGAACGTGAGGGCCAACACGCGTTCGGGCGAATATGCTCCCGTGTTGATCCCGTGGGCAATGCGTCGCGTGATCGTGCGGGTCTTTCCCGTTCCTGCACCGGCAAGTATGCACACCGGTCCGCGAAGTGTGGTCGCGGCCTCACGCTGGCCCTCATCGAGGTCCTGCAAAAGTTCGTGTGACGTGCGTTCGCGTGATCCCGCGAACGCGCCCTCACCTTCGGAGTGAACGCTCATCTCGATCAGCGATTTCCCAACCACACTGCATTTTGGTCGAGGGACGCGCCAAACCAGTGCTCGATGAGCGCTCGTGCAATCGAGGTTCGGCCGGGAAGGACGACGTCATCCAATGCCGCACTCAATTGGTCACGAGTGAACCACCGGAGCGAAAGAATTTCTTCGCCATCCGGATGGAGAATGGCCGCATCGACGTCTGCACCCAGACGCGCGACAAACCCCACCATCAGTGACGCGGGAAACGGCCACGGCTGCGAACCCATGTATTCGATGCGGTCGACGTCCAGTCCCGCTTCTTCACGAACCTCGCGTTGAACTGCTGCCTCGAGGGACTCCCCCGGGTCGACAAACCCGGCGAGCAGCGAGTATCGATTCGGCTCCCACATCGCGTTGTTGCCCAACAGAATTCGATCCTGATCATCTGTGACGAGAACGATGATCGCGACGTCGGTGCGAGGAAACAATTGGCGATTCGACGGTGTCGTTCGCACCCAACCGGAACTTGTTGATTCCGTGGGCTCGCCCGTTGTCGGAGAAAAGCGGTGACTGACGTGCCAATTGGCCAAGGCCAGGGCTTGCGTGAACAGACCTGTCTCTCGGTCGGTCATCGCATGACCCCACACGCGCAAGTCAGCCCACTCGAGCTGGACATCGTGCGAATCGGGCACCGTGTTCTCCGCACCGACCGACGTGCGAGAACGCGTGACGGGGATCTGCTCACCCTGAGTCAAGAGTTGGAAAGCAGTGAGGTTTTCGGTCTCGACGTGCTGTTCGGCGTCGACAATCAGTGCCACGAAATGTGTCGGCTCGCTCGTCGGCTCCTCGTTGGCTTTGCCCAGGTAGACACGTTCAACAACGTCGATGTTGAGCTGACGAACGTCGTTCGGGGAAAAAAACGCGACCCGGAGCTGGTCATCACCGCTCTCCCCCACAACCACTCGACCGAGGGTCTTGCTCCCGCGGATAAGAAACACGCGCGTGGAGTCGAGGTTCCATACGTCGTCGAGGTGTCCCACTTGAGCGCGACTCGCCGAATCACGATCGTGGTCGTGTCGGGAGAGACTCAACGACGACCCGAAGTCTGTGGACATGATCACCTTGCTCCGTGTGCTCGTCACGCATTACGCGTGGCGTTGAGCTCGAATCGAACGAGCGCGACCTAGCCTTGAATCAT
Source organism: Microbacteriaceae bacterium (assembly GCA_009925875.1). Classification (GTDB taxonomy): domain Bacteria; phylum Actinomycetota; class Actinomycetes; order Actinomycetales; family Microbacteriaceae; genus RFQD01. The sequence continues at coordinate 2,409 of RFQD01000008.1, forward strand.
GGCCAGGACACATCTCACTCTAGCGGCGCTCGTTTCATCTGCCATGGCCGGATTCAACCCGACGTCTTCCCGCAATTACCTCTGCGAAATCCATGACGATGTGGACGCTGCCGTCATTGTGGATGAGAACAACAACGTCGTCGTTGTGGAGGTGCCGCGAACGGTAGCGGCCAATGAGGAACTGCGGGCCGAGGCACGCTCGCTCGAGGCGCTGACGGCCGGTGTTCGCGCTTTTCTTCCGTTTAGCGTTCCGGAAAAAATTCAACAGGCCCAGTTGGGCGAGGTCCTTGCGCTCATCACGTCCTATGTTCCGGGTATCCCGCTCACAACGGCGATGCTTCGCGGTCAGTTCGCCCTCGCCGCGCACATTGGGGCGGCAATGGGAGCCATTCACGACATCCCCGCGTCGGTGATTGCGGACGCGTCGCGCCCGACGCGTTCCGCACTCGACGCTCGGTTTCATGTTCGTGATGTCGTCGCTCGAGCGCGCGCGACAAATATGCTCCCTGCGCCGCTCGCCCTCCGTTGGGAGAAGGCAATCGACAACGATGCGCTGTGGGAGTTTGAGCCGACCGTTGTGCATGGTTCGCTCACCCTCGATGCCCTCCTCGTGCGTGGCGACGGCGTTGCGGGCATCATTGGATGGCACGCGCTTCGGATCGACGACCCGGCACGAGACCTCAACTGGTTGGTGAATGCCGGCGCCCCAGAGCGTGACGAGGTGCTGCGTCACTATTCGACGGCGAGGCGGTCACGACTCGATCCCAGCCTGATGCAGCGGGCCAACCTCTACAACGAAATCGACGTGGCACGGTGGCTCCTCCACGGCATTGAGCGCAAGAATCGGGCCATTGTTGACGACGCCGTCGACATGCTCGACCATCTCGTGGGATTAGTTGCCAACGACGCCGGGGATGCCCTCACCGATACGGCTACCCCGGTACTCAACGTGTCGCAAGTTCGGGAGCTACTCGAGGAAATCCCGGGTTACCGACCGACCGGGACATCCTCGGAGTAGTTAGCTCGGCTACGCCATCGCTGATTTCCAACGGGAAATCAACTCAGCTTCCGTCATCAGCTGGTCCGGTCGAAGCACCATGTCGTCGGCCACGAAATAAAAGGCCGCGTCCACGCAGTCCGGGTCGACTCCCGCCCAACGCGCATACGCGATGCGGTACAACGCGAGTTGCGTTTGCTTGAGCTGATAGTCGTCATCGTCTTGAGGTGGGCGACCGGTCTTCCAGTCAACGATGTCAAAACGGACCTCTCCCTGGTCGTCGACATGTTGAAAAACGGCGTCGATTTTGCACACCACCGTGACGCCCGCCAGCACGATGTGAATTTCACGTTCCACGTCGATGGGTTTGCGCAGACCCCATTCGGAAGCGACGAACGTGTCCTGCAGGGCGCGAAGCTGGAGTGCATCGACCGGTCCTTCACGACCTAACTCGCTGTCGTCATCATTGTCGAGCGCCTCCAGCAGGTCGCCGGGAGTCAGATGCGCAAGTCCGGCACGTCGCTCTACCCATTCGTGAAAGACCGTTCCGAGCAGCGTTGCCCGATACGGTTGCTCGGGCATTGGACGAACCATCCCGGCGGCAATCTCTGCCGGAGTGGAAATGAAATCCTTGAACTTTGAGGCGGCTATTCGATGCGGCGCGGGAATTCGAATGTCACCGAGGCGCTCCGCGCGTTCGCGCAGGAGAAGGTCGATGTCGCGATCCCAGCTACTCCCGTGATTGGTTCCCACCGATGAGACGGCATCGGCAGCGGCGGTCACACGCGCGCGACGTTCGCCGAACGGGTCGCGGGGCCAGGGGACGCGCAAGACGGTGTCACCCAGCGGATTGGTGTCCTCGTTCTCGACCGCGGGAATAGTGTCCTCGACAATATGGGCGTCGATGAGCTCCTGCACGAAGACGCTCGGTTGACGAGGCGATTTTTGGGTATTCCAATACGAGCCCGTCAGGAGCAGGTCGCACTGCGTTCGCGTCACCGCAACGTAGACGAGTCGGCGTTCTTCGGCGTCAAATCGACGGCGAACTTCCTCGCGAAAAGACTCCCACGTGGAGTGCAACTCTTCGACGGTCGTGGCAGATTTCCAGGTCCATTCGGGCAAATCGGACACGTCGCCGCGGAACGGGTACGGCAATGATCCGAATTTGCGCCAGGTGTCCGCTCGTGAGCGGTCCCCGGGCAACTCGTTGGTGACCAGACGCGGTACGGCGACGTAATCCCACTCCAGACCTTTGGCTGCGTGAATCGTCATGAGCTGCACAACACCCTTTTCGATGCGTGGTGGGATAGGCGAGAGTTTCTCCCGCCGTTCGGCTTCCCGAAGCCACCCCAAAAATGAGCCGAGCGTCGGTCGGTCCGTCGACGACACAAATGTCGTGAGGGGTTCAAGAAACGCGTCGAATGCACCACGTGCGCCACTCGAGTGTGGGTTAGCGGCGGTTTCGATATCGAGCAGCATCTCCTCGTACACGTAGGTCACGAGGTCACGCAAGTCAAAGGTCGCGTGACGACGCAGTCGGCTGATGAACGAGCCAGCCTCCCGGAGTCGTTGGAGTCCGTCGTCGCTGATGTGTGCAAACACCTCATAGTCGGCGGATGCCGTCGCAATGAAATCCAGGGCGTCGATGAGCGACTCGGAGTCTTCCGAGGTCACCGATGAACGCAACGCATCGCGAACATTTTCATCAAGTAGTTGTCGCTTGTGGTTGTGTTGACCAAGCCAACGGGACACTCGATGCAGTCCGACCACATCGCGAGGGGCGATCATCCACCGTGGCCCGGAAAGCAGACGAACGAGTTCGGAATCGGCCGTGGCATCGTGCAGAACACGCAAGGTGCAAATGAGATCCACGATGACCGGTTCGTCGAGCAGCCCGCCGAGTCCGACGACGTGGCACGGCACGCCGAGGTTCTCGAGCGCGTCTCGAAAGGCCGACATGTTTCGCGAAGCCCGGAACAGAAGCGCAGCCGTGCGCTCACTCCCACCCGACCCAAGTCGCTGCGCGAACCACTGCGCAACGGCAACGGTTTCATCCGCCATCGTTTCGCTGTACAAGAGCTCTATCGGTCCGGTCGGCGCCCCTTCTCTCGCGCGCAGCGTTGCCACCGGTACCGGACTGGCTTCACTCAATGGAGCGACGAAACGATTAGCGGCATCGAGCACGTTGCGCGGATTGCGCCAACTGATGCTCAACGAGAAGGGCACCGTGCTTGCTGGGACGCCAAAGTCGGCATCGAAAGCCGCCATGTTCGTGGCGCTCGCGCCACGCCATCCGTAGATGGACTGATGCGGATCGCCCACCGCCATGACCGGGGTTCCCCGAAATATGGTCGTGAGTAGGCGGGTTTGAACTACCGACGTGTCCTGATATTCGTCGAGCAGGACGACCTTGAATTGTTCGCGGAGGTCGCCAACAACCGAGGGGGTCGTCTCACAGATTTCGAGTGCGTAGCGAACCTGGTCGCTGAACTCGATGAGCCCCCGGGCGCGTTTTGCTCGGTCATACTCTGTAGCCAGCCGAACGAGCACGGGAAGGGACTGCGCATAAGCCAGGCTGGCGTCAAAGGTTTTCTTCGGCTCCGCGCGTGCCACCGCGTAGGTGTCGGACAGGTCACGAAGTTTCTCGTGCATCGACTCGCCCCAAGCTCCCACCAGACTCGGATCGGCAACGTTGTCGTTGAGAGCGCGGCTCATGTCGAGCAACCCTGCCGTGATGTCGTTGAGCTTTTTATCGAGCGCACCAACGTCGCCATCGAGGGTCGTGCGCGCAACATCCCTCGCCAATTGCCAGGCCGCGGCATCTCCGATAATCGTGGCATCCGGATCGAGCCCGATATGGATCGCATAGTGGCCATAAATGCGATTGGCAAACGCGTTGTAGGTGCTCACGGTCGCGATGTTGAGATCGTCATCGACGCCTCCCGGGGCATAGCCACGGGAGGCCAACATCGTGATACGGTCGCGGATTCGAGCGGCCAGTTGCCCGGCGGCCTTGCGCGTGAAGGTGAGTCCGAGAACTTCATGCGGAGCGACGTAACCGTTAGCCACGAGCCATACCACGCGAGCAGCCATGGTTTCGGTTTTGCCGCTCCCCGCACCCGCGACCACCAGTGCCGGACTCCGCGGTGACTCGATGATTGCAATCTGCTCCGGTGTCGGCGGGTGCTCGAGGCCGAGAATCTTGGCGACCTCGAGTGCGCTAAGCACCATGGGTTCGTCCATGTCGCGACGTTGCCAAGTCATGCGGTGACCGCCTTTGCAAGATGGATGCGGTACTCGTAGCGACTGGCGAACTCGCCACGCTCCTCCGATTCAAAAAGGCGACCGAGGAACGTGTATCCCGCCATGCCTCGCGCGGCCGTGCGAATGCGCTCACGTGCCGCGTCAAAAAATTCTGCGGTTCCGGCTGCCTGCACCCGCTCGGTATACAAACGTTTTGCCGTCGGATCAGCGACAAAAATCAGCTTTGCACCGCCGGCAACCGACCCCGCAGCAACGCCATCGACGGGTCCAACGTGAATTGCCAGCTGGTAGCACGTGAGTTGTCCATGGTCCGGAATGTCTTTTACGGCAACATTGCTTTTGCCCGTCTTGAGGTCGGCAATAAGAATTGAGCCGTCGGGATTCTCTTCGATTCGGTCAATCTTTCCGCTCACCGTGACGCGAACCGGATTCTCGCCATCCTCATCGAGCTCGATCGTGAATCCGCCCTCGCTACGCAACAACCGTGCTCCTGATGCATCGAAATCCGTCAGGTATTGTGCGATTGCGTCGGCCAATACCCGCGCACGACCGAGTTCCACGTCGGATTGCCAGGGTGCCTCGAACGAGGTGGCCAGTTCAGACCATCGTCGCGTCACGACGTTCATGACGTCCTGACTCGAAACCGGACCGGTGACCGCACCGCTGGGAGCAACTTCTTCCATTGCGCTGTGCAAAAGTGTTCCCAGACCGCTCGCCGTTGTCTTGTCACCCGTGACAACCGAATCAATAAACCACACAAGCTGGTCTTTCTCCCACGACTCGAGCTTGGACGGTGAGAGTCGGACGCGTTCGTGAACGTCGTTGCTGTCAAAATCGACCAAGGGCAAGGTTGTCGACCATGCGCGCATTCCGAGCCACGAATTCGGGTCGGCGCCCGGAACGCCCTCACCGGCAAGTCTCGCTAGTGCGCTGGCGGCATCGTGGGACTGCGTCGGTGCCAACGAGAGTTCTGCGCGCAACCGCCCGACGAGACCCCGAAGTGAAAGTCGATGATCGAGACCGTCGTCATTCGCGGGCACGTTCGTCGCTCGCGTCGCAGCCCGAGCAAAGTAGTTTGATGGCAAATCCTCGTCATTTTCGTGGGCACTGATGACAAGAACGTGGCGAGCACGTGAGGTAGCCATCGCAAACATGCGAAGTTCGTCGTCGCTGACCTCGCGTCGTGCATCCACGGTGTCGGTCTGTTGACCGCGAATGTCGCGAACAAGTTGTTGCGGAAAAAGCAACGTCCCGCGCGGACGAAGGTTGGGCCAGACGTTTTCTTGTACGCCGGCGACCACGACGACGTCAAACTGCGAACCGATGACTCCACTCGGGGTGGTCACCAACACGGAGTTCACGTCCGCCTGACGGGCAAGCGTGTCTTCGGGAACATCGGAGCGGTCAAATTCCGTGATGAATTGATCCGCTGGAGCGTCGGGAGTGCGCTCCACAAATCGACGAGCCGAGGTGAAAAGGGCGATGACGGCGTCTAGGTTACGGTTCGCCTCATCAGAGGCGAACCCGGAGCTCAACGCGTCTTCTCGCCATTGCGTAGCCAACCCGCTTCTACTCCACACCGTCCACAACAGCTCTTCAATGGTGGACCCTTGGTCGGCCTGCGACTTCACGAGTGCGAGCGTGTGCGCGAATCGCGCAGCACGGCGAGCAGGTGCGAAATCAAATTGATCAAATAGTGCAGGATTGCGCAACGCTTCGGGTATGACCTCACCACCGGTGACGTGTTCTCCCTCCGCCAACCGGTCGTGTCGAAAAGCGAGTCGCAGTCGTCGCAGTTCGAGCGCCGACAATCCCCCAAACGGACTCACGAGAATGTCGGCCGCACTCTCGCGGTCGATGACGACACGCCCTAAAGCCATTTTGAGGACGGTCATCATGTCGCGGGTGACCGCATGAGCTTGCAACGATGTCTCGCTGAGCAGGGTTCGGCTTGGAACATCGACATGGGCGAGCGCCCGGGCATAGGTCGCCACGAGGGCACTATTGCGAACAACAACGGCCATCTCATTCCACGCCACACCCTGCAACAGGTGTTGTTCCCGAAGGATGCGCGCAATCGCACCCACTTCTCGCGTGCGCGTGTCCCGGCACACGGTCAGCACCGCGTCACGTGCACGGGACTGCTCACCGCCATCGGACACCGCGACCGAGTCATCGAGCGATTCCGCCCCCGCTGGCGCGACCGATTCCGCCCCCGCTGGCGCGACCGATGCCGCCGACCGCTGACCGGCGGCTAATGCGCTCCCCATTGTGGTGAAAGCTGAGACGAGACCGCGTATCGCCGGACCATGACGGTGAACGGTTCGAAGCACGATGGTGGACACCGAGTCTGGGGTGACCCCCAATTCGGTAGCCGCACGACCCAGAAACTCCGGAATCGCGCCTCGAAAGGTGGTGGTCGCAATGTCGGGATCACCTAACAGGATGATCGGAACTCCCCGCGACGCGAAGCCCCGAAGTAGTCCAATCACACCAGCGGTCGCCTCCTGCGCGTCGTCGAGGATGACGAGTTTGACCTGCGGCAAAACATCAGGTTCCGCGAGCGCCGCGGCGGCGAGGGAGAGAAGTTCGGACGCGTCGAAGTGATCCGGTCGGGCAACGGCCACGATGTCGCGATAGGTGCGCCAAAAGGTTCCCGCAGCTTCCCATGCCGCGATACCGCGCGCAACACCGCGTTCTCGTAAGTCTTCGGGTGTGAGACCGTGTTCGTGCGCGCGACCGATGAGCTCTCTCAACTCGGTGCGAAACACTCCCCGCGTTCGAATGTCGGCATGAAGTTCTTCGGGCCAGGCGCCGGTGTGATCCGCAATTTCACCCTCGAGAACATCCCGCAAAATCGTGTCTTGTTCGGCGCCGGTCAGAAGCCGTGCGGGTGCGGCATTACTCACCATCGCGTGCTGTGCCGCGATAGCGAACGCGAGCGACATGGGCGTGCGTGCCCGCGGCCCGACGGATGCGTGAACCGAGTCGACGCCAGCGGCAATGTGGGAGAGTCGCTGCGAGATGGCGTCGCGAAGGCGATTCGCGGCCCGACGGTTGGGAGTGAGGACGATGATGTCATCGGGCGACCAGCCGTCTCGCTCGACTCGAGTTGCCACCAGCTCAACCGCGAGCGAGGTTTTTCCGGTGCCCGGTGCGCCCACGACGACAGCACTCCGTTGCGCGTCAAGGTCAAGGAGTTGACGCTGGTCTGCGTCGGGCATCTCAAAAGACAGGTCACTGGGTGCGGGGGCAGAGAAACCGGTAATGGCCATTTAGGTACCATAACGAGAGGGTGCGTCACTGTCCGCGTTTCGTTGACTCTGGCGCTGTCGCGTCGGCGGGGTGGCGTAATCTGGCTTCAGCACTGACAACACGCAAGGAGAGTCATCATCGTGGAAGTTCGAATCGGAATCATCAACGCGGGTCGTGAATTGAGCTTCGAAACATCATCGAGCGCAAGCGAGATTGAGGCTGCGGTCGCTGCCGCACTCGCGAAGCCAACCGGGCACCTCACGCTGACCGATGACAAGGGAAAGACGTACATCGTTCCGACGGCTGCACTCGGCTTCATCGAGGTGGGCAACGAAGAGTCTCGCCGAGTCGGATTCGTGGCATAGCACATGGACACCGCCACTCTCATCGACCTCGTCATTGTCTTTGCGTCCTCCCTCGTCGTGGGCACGATTCTGCGCTACGCGATCCCCGGTCGCATCAAGCACGGCTTGCTTCTCGTGCCCGGATTCGCCATCGTCTTTTCTCTTCTCGTGTGGGAGATCAGCGTCTGGGCTGGGTTGCCCAGCGAATTCGGACAGGTCGCCTGGCTCATCCTGCTGGTTCTCACCACGGGGGTCACGGCCGCGTTTACGCTCATCGTGGTGCGCCGGCGAACGGCATCCGACGACACGATGCTCGCGACCGCTCTCGCGCGAGTGCACTCGGTCTAAGCGGTCAGTCCGAGCTCATCCATTCGACGGCTGTGTGCACCGAGTAGGTCGGTGAACACCGGTTCAATGCGACGGTGGATGCCCTCCGCCGAGTCAGAGGCGGCAATGGCACTGCGCGCCACGAGTTGCGTGTCGCCAACGAGGCGACGACCCCACAGCGCCAAACGGGCGCCTAAATCCGGGTCGGTCGCCATGCCCTCCCGGAGTGCGGCGATGATGACTTCGTCACTTCCCGGAGTGGTGAGTACCGCCGACACGCGCGCGGCAACGGTGCGTGGCAATCCGGTAACGAGGCGCGCGAAAAAATCATCGAGAAATCCTGCCGTGATGTAAATGCCGAGCAGCGTTTCGTACCAATCGCGACCGCGTGTAAGAACCTCGAATCGATCGATTGCCTGAGTAAACGGCTCCATGGCACTCGCCGGATCGACCTTCTTTTTGCGCAGTTCGGCGACAAGTCCGTGATGCTTGGCGAGTGCTTCACCCGCGACCACCGAAATGCCCTCTTTGACGGTGAGGTTTGGTGCCTCTGCGACGACCCGACCGAGCGACTGGAACACGGCCAGTTCGAGATATGCCGTTTGTCCCAGGAACGAGACGAGATCCGGAGTGAGGTCGGACAAGTCGATACGGTCCGCGGCACCGATGGCGTCGAGACGCGACCCCAGCACCGGTGCTTTCGCACGACGTCGACGTCCGAAAAGCCACTCAAACACGTTCCCACCCTATGCCCAATCTGCGGGCAGGCGCGTGCACGTAGACTGAGGATGCTGTCTGCGCCGCTGGAGCGCTGACCCTACGCCTTATTCGGTATCTCTCTCGGGCGTAGACCCCATACGACCGTGAGGCTTTTCGTGCTGTTTTCTGACCTGTCCATCGACCCCGATATTGTTGCTGCGCTTGCGGATAAAGGAATTCTCGAGCCGTTTCCGATTCAAGAACAAACAATCCCACTCGCACTCAGCGGCCAAGACATCATCGGTCAGGCGAAGACGGGAACGGGCAAAACGTTTGGCTTTGGATTGCCCATCATCCAGCGCCTCGGATTGAATCCAGAGCCCGGTGTCAAGGTGCTCGTTGTCGTACCGACACGTGAACTGTGTGTGCAAGTCGCCGAGGATCTCGAGGTCGCAACGGCTCATCGCTCGACGAGCGTTGCCGCTATTTATGGCGGCAAGGCGTACGAGGGCCAAGTCGACGCCCTCAAGGCGGGTGCCCAAATTGTGGTGGGCACGCCAGGACGACTCATCGACCTTTCCGCTCAGCGACTGCTGTCACTCGCTCACGTGCAAGAAATTGTGTTGGACGAGGCAGACAAGATGCTCGACCTGGGATTCCTTCCCGACGTCGAGAAGATTTTCGCCAGCGTGCCCGCTATTCGGCACACCATGCTTTTTTCCGCCACGATGCCGGGGCCGATTGTGACTCTTGCCCGACGATTCATGTCGAATCCGATTCACATTCGAGCCACCGATCCCGACGAGGGCCTCACGCAGGCGAACATTGAGCACCTCGTGTATCGCGCGCATGCCCTCGACAAAGATGAAGTCATTGCGCGCATCCTGCAGGCGGACGGGCGCGGGAAGACCGTTATCTTTACGCGAACCAAACGTGCCGCGTCACGTTTGCAAGAAGAACTCGCCGATCGTGGCTTTCCCGCGGTTGCGGTTCATGGCGACATGAGCCAGGAGGCGCGCGAACGATCCATGGCGGCGTTCAAGGCCGGCAAGAAGGACATTCTTATCGCGACGGATGTGGCCGCTCGCGGCATCGACGTGGGGCGCGCGGGTAAAACAGGAATCGCGATCACCTTTGTCGACTGGGAAGACATGCACAAGTGGGCTCTGATAAACCGCGCGCTGGAGTTTGGTCAGCCCGAGCCCGTCGAAACGTATTCGTCGTCGCCCCACCTTTATACCGACTTGAATATTCCCGAAGGAACGAAGGGTCGTCTCAAGTCCACGCCTCCGATGCGCGGAAATGATCGGGCCGACGGCAATCGCTCCGGCTCTCCGCGTGCCGCCGGTACCTCGAGGCCACCGAGACGCACCAATAATTCACCCACACATTCGACACCGGCTTCCGATGCACCGGGATCGGGCGCGCACGACGGTGGTGGCTCTGAGCATCATTTGGGTAACAACCCCACGCGCAGTAGGAATCGCTCGCGACGCCGAGGGCCGGGACTGAGCTCCTAGTCGTCCGACGGCGGGTACACCGGTTGAGACCCGGATGACCCGCTCCGGTTGCGCGCACTCTCAATGAGGCGCTCGAGCATTTCGGGCGACGTCGTGTCGTCACCAGGCTGGTTAACTTTGCGGGTCCCATGAAAATCACTGGAGCCGGTGACGATGAAGTCGAGTTCCCTCTGGTACTCCCACAGTGTGGCGAGTGCCTCCGGATTGTTGCGTCGGTTCTCCTGATGGTCTAGTTCAAGGCCACCCAACCCCGCATCAAGGAGCCGAATCAGATTCTCTTTGGGCATGGTGTGGTCCGTGCGGGCCGTGGGATGAGCCAAAATCGGCACTCCACCCGCTGCGCGCACGAGTTCGATCGCTGTCAAGATGTCAGGCTTTTTCGTCGTGGGGATGTAGTAGTCGCTCCCCGGAAACAGGATTGTGGAGAAAACTTCGTCCGTGTCCGCCGCATACCCATGCGAAATCAACACGGCCGCGATATGGGGTCGTTGCGGAGGTGCATCGCCTGCTTCACTCAGAACTTCGTCGAGGGTGATGTCGTACTGTGCACGCAGTTTCTCGACCATGCCGGCCACGCGCGCCATCTTGCCCCCCTTCACGCGGTTCATTGCGTCATTCAAGTCCGCGTCAAATGGGTCAAAGAGGTAGGCCAAAAGGTGCATTCCGCCGGCATTGGGCACCGAAACCGACAGCTCCGCACCGGGAATGAATGTCATCCCTCGCTGCTGGCAGGCCTCAATCGCCTCCTCCCATCCGAGGGTGGAGTCGTGGTCAGTGAGGGACATGGTTCGAACACCGGCGAGATAGGCCGACTCGACGACACGAGCGGGTTCCTCGGTTCCATCGGAAACCTTGCTGTGCAAGTGCAGGTCAATGGGAGCCTGTGCCCGTGAAAAGCCGCTCATAGTGTCATGCTAGTCCTCGATGTTCTCTCGAATTCTTGCGGTGCTCGCGGGCCTCGCCACCAGCGCGCTTCTGACCGTGGCGTTGCTTCCACAATTAGTGGGATACCAACGCGTATGGCCATTTGCCGTGGCGGTCGGAATGCGCGGTATGGCGAGCATGGCGGCCATCATTCTGGTTTTTGTTTTACTCGTTGTCGGCCGGATCGGTCGTTGGTTGCGCCGCACCACAATCACCGTGTCCGTCCTACTCCTCATATTCACCGGGGCGAACGTGTGGATCATGACAACCCATGGTTTCGATAACGCCGACCTCGGCCCATCCGCGAAGCAGGACATTACGGTCTTGACGTGGAACACGATGGGTGGCTCCCCCGCACCACTCGCGATCGCGGACCTCGCCATTTCATCGGACGCCGACATCATTGCGTTGCCTGAGACGAGTCAGCAAATGGCCACTTCTGTCAAGGCGATTTTGTCGGCGTCGGGTAAAGAGATGACGGTCCTCACGAATTCCTTTGACACCATCTACGAGGCACACTCCACGGCGCTGTTGATCGATACGAATATGGGCGAGTACACGCTCGCGCAAGACGTCGGCAACACCGTGACCGCCCCCACACTCGTGGCCGTGCCACTCGACCCGAACGACCCGACCATCGTCGCGGCCCACGTGTCGGCACCCGGCCCGGGTGCCATGGAAAATTGGCGCACCGACCTGAGCTGGCTTGTCGACCTGTGCTCATCAAACAACGTCATTCTCGCCGGTGATCTCAACGGAAGCATCGACAATTTCGCGCAAACCGGGCCCGGTGCCCTCGGTGGATGTGCCGACGCGGCACAGGTCATGAATGGAGCCTCGGTCGGCACGTGGCCGGCGTGGATGCCCACTTTCGTCGGAGCACCGATAGATCACGTGATGTACAACGGCGAATTTTTGGCGACCGGATTTCACGTGTACGAAAACCCCGCCGGATCTCGCGGCGATCACCGACCGGTCGTGGCGCGACTGACGCCCGCGAAGTAACGACGTCACGTCCGTCGAACGGCGTACAGTTGTGCTCACTGAAGTGACAGGGCCACCACATGCAAGAAAACCGAAAGACCACACCCGAGTCATCCCAGTTTCGCGAATTTATCGGGTCAGGCTGGGCGCCACACAACGACGGCACACCCGTAGCTCGTGATGTCGCCACGTTTGCCGCCGCCCGGCGGGAACGTCTGTCACAACTCTTCCCGGGAGAGCGGCTCATTATTGAGGGGACCGTTGCTCGTCCGATCCAATGACACGGATTTTCCCTTTCGCGCCCACTCCGATTTCACCTATCTGACCGGATGGGGTTCCGAAAGCGAACCCGATTCTGTGCTGATCTTCGAACCCACCGCCGACGGACACGACGTCTGCCTGTACTTTCGTGCCCCCGCGGGACGTGACTCCGACGAGTTCTACGCCAACCCGCAAATCGGGGAATTCTGGATCGGCCGGCGACCCTCGCTCCGCGTTGTCGCCACCGAGCTCGGCCTGGCCACGCGTGACCTGACCGAGCTCGTGCCCGAGACGATGGATTCCGCGCTCGCCCAGCGCGTCGCGCAAGAACTCGCCGAAATGCGATTGGTGAAAGACACGTGGGAGATTGAGCAGCTGCGTGCCGCTGTCGCCTCGACGGCGCGCGGATTCTCGGACATCGCTCGAGTACTTGGCGCGATTGCGGGCAACGAGCGGGGTGAGCGCCTCGTCGAGGGTGCGTTCGCCTCGCGGGCTCGGCTCGAAGGCAATGGTGTCGGCTATGACACCATTGCCGCGAGCGGGGCACACGCGTGCATCCTGCATTGGACTCGTAACGACGGTACGGTCTGCGCAGGTGATCTCATTTTGATTGACGCCGGCGTGGAGCTCGACAGCTATTACACCGCCGACATCACGCGTACCCTGCCCGTCAACGGTACTTTTTCCCCGATTCAGCGGAAGGTCTACGAGGGAGTGCGCGCGGCGGCCGACGCGGCGTTCGCCATTGTCAAGCCGGGGCTGACATTCCGGGATGTTCATGCCGAAGCGATGCGGGTGATTGCCGAGCTCACCGCCGAGTGGGGACTTCTCCCGGTCAGTGCGAGCGAGGCACTCGAACCCGAGAATCAACACCATCGCAGATACATGGTGCACGGCACGAGCCATCACCTCGGGCTCGACGTTCACGACTGTGCCCAAGCCCGCAAAGAAATGTATCTCGACGGAACGCTCACCGCGGGAATGGTTTTCACCATCGAACCGGGCTTGTACTTCCACCCCGACGATCTGACCGTACCCGAAGAATTTCGCGGCATCGGGGTGCGCATTGAGGACAACATTGTCGTCACCGAAACGGGCGCGGAGAACCTCTCGGTGGGCATTCCGCGCACCGCCGACGAAATCGAATCGTGGCTCGGATAGCCACATACGCGAATAAGGTGGAAGCGTGAGCGCAACTCGAGTTTTCGCCGCCCGCCTCGCCGGGTGTCTGGTCTTCGACCCCGCCGGCGACCGTGTGGGCAAGGTGCGCGACATTCTCGTTGTCTACCGTCACGAAAATCCGCCGCGCGTCGTGGGATTGATTGTCGAGGCCGTGGGTAAACGTCGGATTTTCCTCTCCATCGGACGCGTCGCGTCCATTGGAAACGGGCAGGTCATCACGTCGGGTGACATCAACACGCGCAAATTTGAGCAGCGTGGTGGAGAAGTGCGCATCATCGCGGAACTCCTCGGTCGCCGCGTGCACTTCAACGACAAGTCGGGCGACGCCATCATTGAAGACGCCTCGATCGAGTCGACGGGTCCGGGCGAATGGGAAGTCACGAGCGTGTTCGTGCGTCGCCCCCGCAACCCGAGCACACCCTTCACGAAAGGCGTCACCGCTCTGGTCTCGTGGGATTCCGTGACCGAACGTCAGCCCGACGGCGAATCGCAATCGGCCGAACAGCTCATTGCCACCTATTCGGAGCTCAAGCCGGCTGACCTTGCGAACACGCTGCTCGATTTGCCGAGCGAGCG
>RFQD01000071.1 GCA_009925875.1 Microbacteriaceae bacterium
GAGTCCTCGTAATACGTCGAGAGTGCCGACACTCCGGCCGACAAAACGGGCATCGGATGCGCGTTGCGCGGGAATCCGGAAAAGAAGTTCTTCAGGTCTTCGTGCAGCAGGGTGTGCCGCTTGATGTTCAACTCGAATTCGGAGAGCTCCGACGCCGAGGGGAGTTCCCCGTAGATGAGCAACCACGCGGTTTCGAGAAAACTCAGGCTGGTGGCAACCTGCTCGATGGGGTATCCGCGGTAGCGCAAGATGCCCGCGTCACCGTCGATGTAGGTGATGGCCGATTTGGTGGATGCCGTGTTGACGAACCCGTAGTCGAGCGCATGCAGTCCGGTGGCGGCAGTGAACTTGGACATGTCGACCGCGTCGCGCCCGGCGGTCCCGGAAAGTACGGGAAATTCGCTTGTCACTCCGTCAACGGTCACCGAGATCGTGCGACCGTCTGACGCAGGAATAGCGGAGTCTGTCATGCCTAAAGCCTAAGGGTAATTGGGGGGACCACCGTGTCGTCTCACTGACCCAGCAGGCGATGAGACGCCGAATTTATCCGCTCATCGGTAGCGGTCAGCGAGAGTCGAATGTGTTGAGGAAAATGCGTTCCGTAGAAATGCCCCGGGCCGCCCACGATGCCGTGGCTCGCGAGTCGATCGAGCGACTCCCAGGCGTCTTTGCCCTCGGTGGCCCACAAATACAGTCCGGCCTCGCTGTGGTCGATCCGGAAGCCCGCCGATTCGAGTGCGCTCTTGAGCGTGTTCCGGCGAGCGCGATAGATCTCTTTCTGAGCCGCCACGTGCGTGTCGTCGCCGAGAGCGACAGCCATCGCGTGTTGGACGGGCTGCGGCACCATCATGCCCGCCTGCCGACGAATGTTCGTCAACGGCGCTATGAGCTCGGAACATCCGGCGACAAACGACGCCCGATAGCCCGCCATATTCGATTGCTTACTCAGCGAATAGGCACACAGCAGCGAATCGAACGACCCTTGCCGCACATCATCGGCGAGCAGGCTCGGGATGCGCGCGGTGTCCCACGGCGCGTCCCACCCGAGTTCGGCGTAGCACTCGTCACTCACGAGTATCGCGCCGAGCTCGCGCGCACGTCGAACGCAGGCGCGCAGATACTCACTCGTGCGCACCGCACCATCGGGGTTTCCGGGTGAGTTGACCCACACGAGTTTCGTATTGGTCGGCCAGTCGGCCGGGTCGTCTTCGGCGACGGCCGTGGCACCGGCGATGGTGGCACCTATCTCGTAGGTGGGGTACGCCGCACGAGGGTGAACAACGACATCACCGTCGCCCAACCCCAGCATGAATGGAAGCCATGCGACGAACTCTTTTGACCCGATGGTGGGCAACACGTTGCTGGCGTTGAGCCCGGTGACGCCTCGTCGCCGGGCGAACCAGGCGACGATGGCAGAGGAGAGATCGGGTGTCCCCGACGTGAGCGGATACGCGTGCGCATCCGTCGCGGCATTCAGGGCAGCACGCACAATGTCGGGCGTGGGGTCAACGGGTGATCCGATGGAGAGATCAATCAGCCCGTCGGGATGCTGCATGGCTCGAGCACGCACGGGTTCCATGGCATTCCATGGATAGTCGGGCAGATTGAGAAACACGCGTGATGAGGGCGGCGAGCTAGCCGACTTGGGGTGGCAACGCAGACACCACGGGGTGGTCTCCCGCCATCACGCCCACCTTGGCAGCACCGCCCGGAGAACCGATTTCGGTGAAGAATTCAACGTTGGCCTTGTAGTAGTCGGCCCATTTTTCGGGAAGGTCATCTTCGTAATAGATGGCTTCCACGGGACAGACCGGTTCGCACGCACCGCAGTCGACGCACTCGTCCGGGTGAATGTAGAGCATGCGGTCGCCCTCGTAAATGCAGTCGACGGGACACTCGTCGATGCAAGCGCGGTCTTTGACATCGACGCACGGGAGGGCGATGACGTAGGTCACGAGGAACTCCTTGGACGGTGAAACGAAGTGAGATTAGTTTAGCTTTGCGCGGTTGGTTGGTGCGGTCGCCGGCGCGACACGCGCGGCCAAAAAATGAGCGCGACGGTCACCAGTGGCACGCCGATCATCCACGCGTTGCCAACCCACGATTCGGGGACAAGGACGGATCCTCCGGGACCCCGTTGGCTGAGCAGAAATACGGATGCGAGCAACACGAGTCCGCTCAGCAACAAACCCCAGCGCGAGATGCCCACGAGCGAGAGGCCGAGCAACCAGGCGACCACGACAACGAGACCGAGGGCGAGCCCCCAGGGTACGTCGACACTCGCGATGGTCACGTGAGATTGATGAATCACCGTGGTCACCGCGCCGACGACCGCGCTGAACACGATGGCGGCGATGGTGAGGAGGGTCTTCAGCACGCGCTAAGACTATCGCCCGTGTTCGAGAGCAAGTATTCGTCGTGTAACGTTGGTTAGGTAACCCTTACCTAACCGTTTGTATCCGAAAGACGTCGCCCATGATTGCAAATCTCTTCATCGCATTGCGCGAGGGCCTCGAGGCATCTCTCGTCGTGGGCATCCTCATCGCGTACGTCATTCGAATGAATCGGCGGGATGCCCTGCGTCCGATTTGGGCCGGTGTTGGCATTGCGGTTGCGGTGTCGTTGCTGATCGGATTCGCGCTCTCGCAAACGCGCGGACTGCCCGACTCGGTGTTTGAGCTCACTGCCGGGCTTCTCTCGATCGTGGCCTGCGGTCTCGTCACCTGGATGGTCTTCTGGATGGCGAAGACCGCCCGAAGCATGCGTGGAAACTTGGAAGCAGGAATCGAGAAAACGCTGGCAGGAGGCGCCTTCGGCCTGCTCGTCATCGCGTTCGTTTCCGTCGGGCGGGAAGGCGTCGAAACGGCACTGTTTCTCTGGGCCGCCGCACAAGCTGCCGGCCAGTCGCTCCTGCCGTTGCTCGGGGCACTCATTGGACTGCTCATCGCGGTCGCTCTGGGTTTCGCAATTTATCGCGGCATGGTGCGGCTGAACCTCAGAGCCTTCTTCACCTGGTCGGGATCACTCCTCATTATTCTCGCCGGCGGCGTGCTCGCCTATGGCGTGCACGAGTTGCAAGAGGTGGGCGTGCTCCCCGGCGGAGAATCCATCGCGTTCGATGTATCCGTCGCCGTACCGCCGGAAAGTTGGTACGGATCTCTGTTACGTGGCACCATCGGCTTCCGACCCGAAATGTCGTGGCTCGAAATCGTTGTCTGGGCTCTGTACGTCGGAATCGCACTCGGCGTTTTCCTGCGCATGTCACTGCGCACACTTCCCCGAGTGACAACGAGCACCGCGTCTGCGACGGCGTCATCACGCGCCTGAGCGTGTGCCGCGGTCACCGCGACACACGCTCACGGTCACGCCTTACTGCGCCGACTTCGTCGTGATGATGACGAGCACATTGCCCGTTGCGGAGGTCGTGTCTTTGGCGCCCGAGACGGTGACGTTCGACGTTCCGTTGTCAAAGACACCCATGTAGCTGTCCTGCGTTGACAGGTCGAGTGATTGCGTGTATCCCGCGCTCGTCAATCCGGCAACGTAGTCGTCATACCCGGCTTTGGCATCGCCGACCTCGAAAGATCCCGAACATCCGTTTGCCGCATCGCAAAAGACACCAATGATCTTTCCGGTTGGCTTGGGCACATCCGCTGGCCACGTGTCTGGAATGGTGCCACCGTCGAGGCTAACGTCTGTGCCGGTGGCATTTTCGATTGCGCCCTCAACCGCTTTTTGCGCGACCTGATTCGTGACGGCCTCGAGAGGATTCGCGCACGCTGTTAAACCGCCGAGCAGTCCACAAGCGAGTGCCGAAGCGGCCGTGACGGTGAAAATTACACGAGGTGACATGATGCGTCCTTCCAGTCTCCGAGGGATTTCCCCCATTAACAGGCAGGGTACTCTGCTTGATTCCTCAACGGGAAGAGGTTGCTACCAAAAATTCACCCAACGCGGAGCTAGACCTGATCTTGTTTCTTCAGGCGACTCGTGGCACGTGCGCGCTCCGTCATGTCCAGCACGACCTTGCGAATGCGCACCTTCTCTGGGGTGACTTCGACACACTCGTCTTCACGCGCGAACTCGAGGCACTCTTCGAGAGAGAGTTGACGCGATGGCGTCATCGACTCGAACGTGTCGGACGTCGACTGACGCATGTTCGTGAGCTTCTTTTCTTTCGTGATGTTCACGTCCATGTCATCGTTGCGCGAGTTCTCGCCGATGACCATGCCTTCGTAAACTTCCTCGGTCGGATTCACGAAGAAGCTCATGCGCTCTTGCAGGCCAATGATGGCAAACGGAGTGACGACACCGCTTCGGTCGGCCACGATGGAACCGTTCGAACGCGTGATGATTTGACCGGCCCATTCGTCATAGCCATGCGAAATCGCGTTGGCAATTCCGGTTCCGCGGGTGATCGTGAGAAACTCCGTGCGGAAACCGATGAGTCCGCGCGAGGGCACGATGAACTCCATGCGCACCCAGCCAGTGCCGTGGTTGACCATGCCTTCCATGCGACCCTTGCGCGCAGCCATGAGCTGTGTGATTGCCCCCAGGTGCTCTTCGGGCGTGTCAATTGTCATGTGCTCGAACGGCTCATGCGTCTTCCCGTTGACCTTCTTGGTGACCACCTGAGGCTT
This sequence comes from Microbacteriaceae bacterium, assembly GCA_009925875.1. GTDB lineage: Bacteria > Actinomycetota > Actinomycetes > Actinomycetales > Microbacteriaceae > RFQD01. The sequence goes on from RFQD01000071.1 coordinate 4,641, forward strand.
CCCCACGGTCAGTTCGAAGCCCTCACGACGCATATTTTCGACCAGGATGGCCAGCGCAAGTTCGCCACGACCCTGCACCTCCCACGCGTCGGGACGACCGATGTCGACCACGCGCAACGAGACGTTACCGATCAGTTCCCGGTCCAGGCGATCTTTGACCATGCGCGCGGTGAGCTTGTGCCCCTTGACCTTGCCGACGAGAGGCGACGTGTTCGTGCCAATCGTCATCGAAATGGCGGGCTCGTCGACGGTAATCGCGGGTAGCGGACGAACATCCTCGGGATCGGCAATGGTCTCGCCGATCGTGATGTCTTCAATACCGGCAATGGCGACGATGTCACCCGGTCCAGCCGACTCCGCGGGGAAACGCTCCAACGCCTTGGTCTTGAGCAGTTCCGTAATGCGAACACTCGACACTGTGCCGTCGTGCTTGACCCACGCAACGGTTTGCCCCTTCTTGAGGTTTCCGTTAAAGACGCGCAGAAGTGCGAGGCGACCCAGAAATGGCGACGCGTCGAGGTTTGTCACGTGCGCCTGAAGCGGATGCTCGTCGTCATAGTGTGGAGCCGGAATGTGCTCGAGAATCGCCTCAAACAGCGGTTCGAGGTTGTCGTTGTCGGGCAACGAGCCGTTGGCGGGCTTGTTGTGGCTGGCAGCACCCGCGCGACCCGACGCGTACACGACGGGGACGTTCAGCACGGCATCCAAATCAAGGTCAGGAAAATCTTCATGCAGGTCGCTAGCCAGACCGAGCAACAGGTCTTGACTCTCGCTGACCACTTCATCAATGCGGGCATCGGGTCGGTCGGTTTTGTTGACCAACAAGATGACCGGGAGGCTCGCCTCGAGGGCCTTGCGCAACACGAATCGGGTTTGTGGCAACGGACCCTCACTCGCGTCAACAAGCAAGACAACGCCATCGACCATCGAGAGTCCGCGCTCCACTTCCCCACCGAAGTCAGCGTGGCCCGGGGTGTCAATCACGTTGATCGTGATGGGCCCGTTCGTCGCATGCGCTCCCGAATATTCCACGGCCGTGTTCTTCGCGAGAATCGTGATGCCTTTTTCGCGCTCAAGGTCGTTCGAATCCATCATGCGATCGTCGGCACTGAAGTGAGCGTCAAACGAGTTGGTTTGTTTGAGCATGGCATCGACGAGAGTTGTCTTACCGTGGTCAACGTGAGCCACGATGGCGACGTTGCGCAGGTCAGTACGGAAGGCTTTCGCCATAGAAGCACGTCCTTAGATTGCGGTTCGACCCTCTCTTCTCGCGCGTTGGAGAACCGGGTCGGGCACGGGCACAGCCGCGATGAGTTGTTGAGTGTAGGGGTCCTGCGGATGTCGCAGAATCGCATCTTTAGAACCCTGCTCCACAATCTTACCCTTGTGCATCACGACAATCCGGTCAGAGACCGCGTCGACGACCGCGAGGTCGTGCGAGATAAAGAGACACGCGAAACCAAACGAATCCTGCAACTTGCGCAGCAGGTCAAGGAATCGCGCCTGAACGCTCACATCGAGAGCACTGGTCGGCTCATCCGCGACTAAGAGCTCAGGCGCAAGTGCGAGCGCACGCGCAATACCCACGCGCTGACGTTGGCCACCGGAAAGCTCATGCGGGTAGCGGTTGCGATAGTCGATGGGCAGTTCAACTTGACGCAGCAAATCTTCGACCCTTGCGTCAAGTTCTTTTCCCTTCGCTTCGCCAGCGAGCAGGAGAGGTTCACCGATGCTTTGGCCGATGGGCCAGCGAGGGTTGAGCGAAGATCCCGGGTCTTGAAAGACAATCCCCGTGCGGCGGCGTACCGGTCGCAAGGCTCGGTGCGTCGCGGAGGAGATGTCCACTCCCACCACCGAGAGCTGCCCCTCGCGCACGGGAAGGAGTCCCACGGCCGCGCGACCCAACGTTGTCTTTCCCGAGCCCGACTCACCGACGAGCCCCACTGTTTCCCCCGGATACA
>RFQD01000072.1 GCA_009925875.1 Microbacteriaceae bacterium
GAACTCGAGCGCGCCGTGACGGCGCTGTTCGATCGCTTCGGTGGCATGGGCGTGGCAGAGCTCACACAGACCGACCCGCGCGAGCTGGCCGAGTTCGCGCTCCAGTTCAGCGAACTCGTGCGCACGCTCCCGTTCCAACTTCCTGAGAACTACCTTTTGCTGATTCGCACGGTGTCGCTCATCAGTGGCGTGACCAGCGCGCTGAACCGTGACTTCAACATGTGGGATGCGATTGACCCGTTCGCTCGCACGCTGCTCAACGGCGGCGCAACCAGCACCGTGCGGAGCCTCGGCCGTGAAGCCATCGCGATTGCCTCCGCATTGGCCCGATTACCACAGCGATTGGATGCGCTGGCCACCCGCATCGACCGTGGCGAGCTCTCCGTGCGCAACCCGGAGGTGGAGCAACGATTGCGTGTGCTCGATGCGAGTGTGCGCCGCGCAAGTTCGGCCATCCTCTTCGCCGCGTTGCTCCTTGCCGGAATCCTGTTGCGCCCCTCCGACGAGGTGCTCGGCTGGGTGTTGATGGGAGCCTCAGCGTTGCCGCTGATTCATGTGCTCAACCCGTGGCGCTTTCGGTAGCCTGACCCCATGCCCCGCGTCGCGCAAACCAAGAACGGCCACGAGCCGAAGATCTGTGAGCGATGTGGCCGCCCCTTCGAGTGGCGCAAGAAGTGGGAACGTGACTGGGCGAACGTGAAGTACTGCTCGGACAGGTGCCGCGCCGGTGGCTGAGCGTGATGCGCTCAGCCGGGGCAGGGGTGCTGAGCGCATCCTGTATGTGCCGTTCGATCACCTGAGTTTCGACCATGGCGTCATGCGCACCGCCGATCCGGCGACCGACGTTGTGGTGCTGGTTGAAAGCGAGCGGATGCTCACCGGCCGCCCCTGGCACACAGAACGGCTGTTCTTTCTCGTGTCGGCTGCTCGCCACTTTGCCGCCGAGGCCGAGTCGCGCGGATTCGCCGTGCGCTACCTTCGCGCTCCGACCACGATTGACGGGCTCACCGACGCGCTCACGGAATTCGGCAACCTCCCGGTCACGTGCGCCGAGCCGTCGTCGTTTCGCCAGCACCGGGCACTCACCGAATTCGGTGTGGAGATCATCCCGAACGATCTCTTTCTCACTGCGCGCGACGACTTTCACGCGTGGGCGTCGCGCCAGAAGTCGTTTGTCATGGAGAACTTTTATCGTGCGCAACGGGTGCGCCTGGGCATCCTCGTCGATGGCGAGGGCAAACCCGAGCAGGGTCGGTGGAACTTCGACGCCGAAAACCGACTGCCCCCGCCGAAGAATTACGAGTGGCCGGCTCGCCTCGCCCACGAGCGAGACGCGATGGACCTCGAGGTGGCGGCGCAGCTGCAGCACACGCCCACCGACACGTGGGCGACAACCCGCGCCGGCGCGCTCGCCCAACTCGACCACTTCATCGAACACAACCTGGCCGGTTTCGGCCCCTACGAAGACGCCATCAGCAACGACGATTGGTCCCTGCATCACAGTTTGCTGAGCCCGTACCTCAATGTGGGCTTGCTTCATGCGAGTGAGGTTGTCGAGGCCGTGCTCGCGGCCTTCCGGGCCGGCCGTGCGCCCATCGAGTCGGTCGAAGCGTTCGTGCGCCAGGTCATCGGCTGGCGCGAGTACATCAACGGCATGTACTGGTACCTCGGGGAGGATTACCGCAACCTGAATGGGCTGAACGCGGATCGCCCGCTGCTACCCGTGTTCGCCGACTCGAGTGCGACAAAGATGGCGTGCGTCGGCGGCGTGGTCGCCGACGTGAAAAAGCGCGGCTGGGTGCACCACATCCCGCGCCTCATGGTGCTGAGCAATCTCGCGTTGATCACGGGCACCAACCCGCAGGCGTTTCTTGATTGGATGCGCGAACAATTCGTCGACGCGGCCGACTGGGTCATGGTGCCCAACATCATCGGTATGGGCGTGCATGCCGACGGCGGATTGCTCATGACCAAGCCGTATGCCAGCGGTGGCGCGTACCTCAACCGCATGACGCAATACTGCAAGGGATGCGCGTACGACCCCAAGAAACGCTCGGGCGACGATGCGTGTCCGTTCACGACCCTGTATTGGGATTTTCTCGATCGACACCGAGAAACCTTTGCGCGCAATCATCGAATGGCTCAGCAAGTGAATGGGCTCAACCGACTCAGCGACCTGCCTCAGCTACGCGAACGCGCCCGCGAGGTGTTGACCGGTCTCGATGCGGGTCTCATCTGAAGCGCGTGAATTGGCGCAAAGTGCCCGTCAATCCGGGGAAAAGAGCCGTTCGCGCCATAGGGTGACCCTGTGTGGCGCAAGGACAAAACCGGCCCCGGCGATGTTCCTCTCGAGGATTTCACTTCGCCGACCTTCGCAACCGGTGGATTTGCGCTCGACAGTGGCAAGGTCGACCGCTCGATCGGGGTCTCGGTTATCGACTCGTCTCTCGGACACAGCAACGTTGCGCAACCGATGTGGGACGCCTGGCGTCGAGAAATTGAAACTCTCGGTGGACCGTCACCCTTGCTGCACTTTGACGACTCTGCCGCGACGCGCATCGACCTGAGCAACACGCATCCGGGTGGATTGCCCAAGCTCATTTTGGGTCAGCCGACCTTGCTCTCGCACCTCATTCGCGAAGAGTTCTCGCTGCGTCACGCCAAGTCGGCCGCGGCGAGCATCGTCGCGAAAAACACGGAACTTCGTTCGATGCGCGGCATCGACGCGGTCGCCCTCGGTGTGGGATTGGCCGCGTGGACGTTTCGATCGCGTTCGTATACCGCGCCCATTTTGTTGCAGCGCATGCATTTGCGTCAGTACGGCAAAGATTTTGAACTCAAGTTGTTGGGGCGAGCGTTTCTGAACCCACTCCTTGCGCGCGCCCTTGAGGCGCAGTTTCAAGTTTCGCTCGATGCGCAGGCGTTCGTCGCGCTCGCGAGTGCGAACGGGGTTTTCGAACCGCAGCCGGTGCTCGATCAACTGCGCGGACTCACCTCACACGTGGCGGGTTTCGAGATTTCGCCGCGCATTGTGGTGTCAACATTCGCCGACGTTGCGCAGGCGATGAACGACGACGCGGACACCCTGATTGCGCCGTTGCTCGACGCGATTGCCGGAAACACGTCCGCGCGCGAGCGGCTTTTGCGTGACCGTGTCGATGTCAGCGTGATGAGTCAGGATGACCGTCCGCCGGCAACTGATTCCCTCTTGCTCGACGCCGACGCCGAACAGGAAAAAGTCATCGCGCACATCGCCGCCGGGAACAGCATTGTCGTGCGCACCCTGCCGGGAACAGGTGTGACTCAAACGGTGGTGAACGCGATCGGCGCGCTGGCCCACGAGAACAAGCGGGCGCTGGTTGTCAGCGCCCACCGGTCGAGTCTCGATGCGGTGCGCCACCGACTCGCGCAGATTGGTCTGGCAGGTTTGACGACGTCGGTTCTTTCGGCACGTCGAGACATCATCGAAGCGATCCTTCGCAATGAGCGCGCCATTCGACCCGACGTCAGCGACGTCGACGATGCGCTCGTGCGGCTACGCAACGTACTCCTTGATTACCGACGGGGCCTTGAAACGCCGGATCCGGTGCTTGGTGTTTCGCCGCTGGATGCCCTGGCCGAACTGTCTCGGTTGAGTTTGCTGCCGATACCGCCGTCGACCACGGCGCGACTTCCGCGCGCGACCGTCGAGGCGCTGGCCCACTCGCGCACCCCGGTGGCAAACCAGCTCGTGCGCGCCGCGCGCCTCGGCGAGTTTCGCTACAGCCCGCAGGATTCACCGTGGGTGGGTGGCACGTTCACCGATGCCCAGCAGGCGATGGAGGCCAATTCGTTGGCGAAGCAGTTGTTCCTGCACGACCTGACTCGGGTGCGCGAGCACGCCGAGGGCGTGTTTGCGCTCACGCGGTTGCGCCCGTGCGAGAGCCTGGCGGAACTGTTCACGTATGTGGGTCTGCTCGTCGACATCCGTGACACCCTCGACAAGTTCGTCCCCGCCGTGTACGACCGGTCGCTCACCGAACTCATCGCCGCGCACGAGGGTCGGCGTGGGGGAATGAGCGGCGGCAATCGCCGGCGACTCAAGAAACTCGCACAGGAATACGTGCGTCCGGGTGCCCACGTGTTCGACATGCTTGGCGCGCTCACCGCCATCGAAGGTCAGCGTGAGTTGTGGCAGCGCTATGCGGCCGCCGGCGCGGTGCCCGAAGTCCCCCTGGGTGTGACCGAGTTGGAATCCGAGTGTCACGCACTGTGGACCAACGTTGCGAAACTCGATGCGGCGACGGGTCGAGCCCAGACACCGCGCTCGCTCCTGCAACTCGACTGGGACGAGCTGTCGACAACCATGTCCGGGCTCGCTGCCGAGTCGGAGGTGCTCTCGAATCTGCAGGAACGCAGCGACGTCATCGGGTACTTGCGTGAGCAGCAATTGGATGCTCTGCTTGACGACCTGGCCGCCCGGCATGTTGCCGAAACTCAGGTGGAGAACGAACTCGAACTCGCGTGGTGGCAGTCGGTGCTCGAAGACATGCTCACGACGAACAAGGCTCTGCTCAACGCGAACACGGAGATTCTGGATCGCCTCGAATCGGATTTTCGTTTGGTTGATGAGACGCATGCGGGAGCAAACGCCGGCTCCCTCGCGGCCAAGCTGGCCGAACTCTGGAAGATCGGGCTCGTGGATCGCCCGGCAGAAGCCAACGCCTTGCGCGAGGTGTTGCGTCACGATTCGGTCATGCCGGCCGACGTGTTCCGGGCGGCTCCGCACTTGTCGAAGGCCATCGCACCCGTGTGGATGTGCTCGCCCTATGAGGTCAACCAGATTCCCGCATCCATCGCGTTTGACACGCTGATTCTGCTCGACGCGAGTGCCACGAGCATTGCGGAGAACGCCGGCGCCATTCGTCGTGCCTCGGCTGTCGCCGTGTTCGGTGATCCGGTGCTCGATACTCCATCGCCGTTTAACATCGCCATGCATGCGGATGATCTGACCACTGCCCCCGACGAACAGGTGCTGGAGCTGCGTCACGTGCAATCGGCGTTTGCGCAGTTTGCGAACATCCTGCCGACGTTCACGTTGTCGCGCAGCTACCGTTCGGCCGGCGAAGACCTCACCGAGCTGATTAATCGTCGCTTCTACAGCGGCAAGATCGATGCCTACCCCTGGGCGGGGTCTTTTCTCGGCAGCCCCAGTTTGCGACTGCACGTGGTACCGAACGGCTTGGCCTCTCCCGACCCCGAAACTGGTCTCATCGAGAGCACCGACGCCGAAGTCGAGGCCGTGGTCAACCTCGTGCTCGCGCATGCGACGGCGCGAGCGAACGAATCTCTGATGGTTGTCACCGCGAGCGCCCGTCACGCGGCGCGCGTCGAGTCAGCGGTGCTCTCAGCGTTTGCCCGACGGGTGGATGTGGCCGAGTTTGTGTTGGCCGATCGCACTGAACCGTTCGTCGTGATGACGCTCGAACAGGCCGTCGCGCAAAGTCGTGACCGCGTGATCTTCTCGATCGGTTTCGGTCGCACACCGCACGGGCGTTTGCTCAGCGACCTCGGTTCGTTGTCGCAGCCCGGTGGTGAGCGGGTGCTCGCCGTGGCGCTCACGCGAGCTCGCCGCTCGCTGGACATCGTCACGTGCTTCGCACCCTCCGACGTCGATGCGGGCCGGCTCAATCACGGCACGCGCGCGCTCGTCGATGTGCTCGCCGAGGCACAGACCGGTTCGCTCGCGCAACGAACGGTCGGCGGTGAGCCTGAGCCGATGCTGATCGACCTGGCACGCCGACTCGAGCATCGCGGCATCACCACGTCACTGAACCACGCCGGGGTCATCCCGCTGGCGGCAACCGTCAAAGGGCGTGCGGTGGCCATTGACACGGATGATGTGCTCTCGACGGGCACCCTGCGCGAGGCGTTGCGGCTGCGCCCGGCCGCGTTGCGCCAACTGGGGTGGCACTACGTTCGCGTGCACAGCTTCGAGTTATTCGCCAACCCTGACGGTATCGCTGATCGGGTGCAGCAGCTCCTTGACCCGGTCGTGCTGGAGACCGAAGAAATCCGACTCGACTTGCCGCGCTAATGGCAGACCTCACGCCCGATGACGGCTCAGCCGACACATCGCGACGCCATCGCCGCGTTTCCTGGACACCGGATACACATGCCGGTGACGGTTTCGACACCCCGCCCGAGTCGGATGCCCCACATGTGTGGGGTGACCCCGACGAGGTTGCGCAGGAACAGTCGCACGACGAGCGGCTCACGAACGACAAGCCCCCGCACTGGGCGTGAGCTCGGGCGGAGGTGCGCGGTGACTTGTTACTGCCTCAGCGCGACCGCGCTACCGCGTCGACGCGAAACGCGTGACTCCCTCCGGCGTCACCACACCGTCGACAGGGGAGTCGTGCAGCTCGCGCGGTAAGTCGTCGACGAGCTCATCCGAAAACACGACGGCGAACACCGGGGGACGTCGGGCCATCGACCCGAGCGTGCGATCGAAATATCCGCGACCCCACCCCAAACGTGTTCCCTTGTGGTCCACCGATGCGGCGGGAACCAGAATGAGGTCGACGTCAT
>RFQD01000073.1 GCA_009925875.1 Microbacteriaceae bacterium
GGAGTCATCCTGCTGGAAGTCGGTGATTTCGAATCCCTGACGAATGTGCACGTTGGGTAGCGACGTCAGGATGCCGCGCAGACGCTCCTCAAGTTCGGGCTGGCTGAACCAGTAGCGGTTGCGCCATCCGTCGTTTGCCGTCGACTTCCAGTCGACCTCGAGCAGCACGTCGTCATTCTTGTTGATCCACAGGTAGTGGTCGTCGTGGTAGTCGATTGTCGGGTCGTTGTTGGCGTTGATACCAATTGAGGCGAGGATGCGCGCAATCTCGTGGTCAAACGTCACGGCCCGAGGTAGCGGATACGGCGTCGGCCAGCGGTCCAACGCGATGACGTTGTACCCCTTCTGGCCGAGAAGAAGGGAGGCGAGAAGTCCGGCCGGTCCGAGACCGACGACGACGACATCAGTTTCTTCGACAGAAGCTTGCGACATTGAAAACTCCAAAATATGAATGTATGTTCATTATTGAACACATAACCACTTTAGAGACATTCTTCAGAATGTCAATTATTCGAGGTGGCCGAAAGCTAAGGTTTAAGTGATGTCTTCCTCGGTAGCACCCACAGACGCAGCCCCCGCAACGGTGGGCCGCCGCGAACGCAAAGCGGAAGAAACACGGCGCCGAATTCTTGAGGCGGCGCAGAAGCAAATGTCCATCGGCGGTCCGGAGTCGGTGACGATTCAGTCGGTCACCGAGGGTGCCGACATTGGTCAAGGGACGTTCTACAACTACTTCAAGTCTCGCGACGAGCTCGTCGATGCGGTCATCCGCGACGTCGTCGAAAACCTGGGTCGTCGCCTCGACGCGCTCACCCGGGACATGAAGGACGCCGCCGAGATTTACTCCTTTTCTTTGCGTCACCTCATGCACACCGCTGTGTCGGATCCGGTGTGGGGTTGGTTCATGGTGCGGCTCGGCATCGCGCAGGAGGGCTTGCTCGAGGCACTCGGCCCGCGCGCATCCCGTGACATTCAGATCGGTATCGATTCCGGGCGTTTCGTGCTCGATGACGTGAGCATCGCCTCGGCGATGACGTTCGGTTCGATGCTCGCCGTGATGCACGACTACCTCGATGGCGATCGCAAGGAAGACCCCAGCTCGATGTACGCGGCCATGTTGCTGCGCATGGTGGGCATTCCGCCGGCTGAGGCCGAAGAGATTTCTCGCCGTCCTCTGCCGCCGTTGCCCGAGCTCGAAGCCTCAGAAATGGCCTGAATTCAAGTCCGACCATGAGCACGACAACTAACACGACCGTCACCGAGGATGGTCGACTCATGCTCGCCGGTTGGGTCACCGACCTTGACCCAACGGAGATTTTCGTGTTCGGCTCCAACGCGGGTGGCGCCCACGGTGGGGGAGCGGCGCGCATTGCTCACGACCGCTTTGGCGCTGTCTGGGGTGAGGGGCACGGACTCCACGGGCAGTCCTACGCGATTGACACGATGACCGATGAGCCAACGATGGCGGCCGAAATCGCGAGCTTTCTCGAGTTTGCGGTCGCGCATCCCGATCTCACATTCTTGGTCACCGAGATTGGATGCGGAATCGGGCCGTACCAGCCACGCGATGTTGCCCCGCATTTTGTGGGCGCGCCGGGCAATGTGGCGTTGCCCGAGTCGTTCCTTGCCGTGATTCGCGACTCCTGACTCGGTTGGTTGACGCTCGGTAGAGTGGAGTTCCACGCCTCTGTAGCTCAATGGAAGAGCAGTTCCGTCCTAAGGAAAGGGTTGGGAGTTCGAGTCTCTCCAGGGGCACGAGTCGACACGTGCTCGCGCGATGTTGGCAAATCGAGGGGAATCAGAATGACCGACGACGCAGAGTCCGAACGCACCTTCCTCGACAAGTATGAGGAAGAGGCCGCCAAGATTGGCCGGTTCAACCTCGCCATTTTCGGCAAGACCGGCACCGGCAAGTCGACGCTGATCAACGCGGTGTTTGGCGAAGAGGTCGCCCCCACGGGAATCGGCGAACCGGTCACTCGCACGAACCACCTGTACCTGCATCGCGCTGGCTTCTTCGGGCTCATCGACACCCGCGGCCTCGAAATTGGCACGGGCACTGACCAGATCATTGCGGAGCTCGGCGCCTACCTCATTGAGATGCGCACCAAACCGCTCGCCGAGCAGGTGCACGTGGCGTGGTACTGCGTGCGCGCATCCGACCGCCGTTTTGAAGACACCGAGGCCGAGTTCATCCGCCGACTGCACAGCCTCGACTTGCCGGTCGTCGTCGTGTTGACGCAGGTGCCCTCCCGCGATGGTGTGTTTCACGAGGATGCCCACGCGCTCGCCGACCACATCGCCTCACTTGATCTGCCCATCTTTAGCGGTCGCCCGCTGCTTGTCATGGCGAAGGGAGACAACTTCACCCAACAAGCCGAACACGGGCTGAAGGATCTTCTCGATGCCACCTTTCGCGTCGCTCCGGAGGGAGTGACCAACGCACTCAACGCAGCACAGAAAATCGACCTGACACGCAAGTGGAAGGCCGCCCAGGTCGCCATCGGTATTGCGACGACGGGTGCCGGGCTCATCGGTGCGACGCCGATTCCGGTGGCGGATGCGATGCTCATCGTTCCCGCGCAACTCGCCCTCATGGCGCGCATTTCGGCAATCTATGGGATTCCGAAAGAGACGGCGGGCATGTCTGCGGTTGTGGCAACCTCGGTGGCCACTGCCGCCGGGCGCGGGGCCGTGACGGGGCTGCTGAAGCTCATTCCCGGCGCCGGGTCGATTATTGGTGGTGCCATCAGCGCGGCAACCGCGGCAAGCCTCACCGCGGCCATGGGATACGCGTGGGCGACGGTCTGTGGTCAGCTCAGTCAAGGCAAGTTTGCTGGCGCCGACGGAGTCATCGACCGCAAGGCGATGAAGAAGCTGTTCGAGGGCGAGATTCTCTCCTGGGTTAAGAAGCTCGGCAAGACGAAAGACGTGACGGCGGTTGAGGCTCCGGTCGGCTGACATTTTGAAATGTACATTTGAGCTACAAGAATGTACATTTAGCGCATGACCAACTTCAGTGTCGCGGATGCACGTAACAACCTCTCGGACGTCATTGACCAGTCACAACGTGAAGCGGTATTTATTGAACGCCGTGGAAAACTCGCGGCGGTCATCGTGAGTCCGGTGCAGTATGAGCGCATGCTCGAAGCGTTGGAAGAGTTGGAAGATGTTGCCGCGTTCGACGAGGCGATGAACGAAGAGGGGCCGAACATCCCGTGGTCGCAGGCGAAAGCTGACCTTGGCTGGGTGTGACCTACCGAATTGAGCTGAGACCCGCCGCCGTTCGTGCCCTCAAGCGGATCGACCGGCGAGATCAGGCGCGGATCCACGGTGTTATTGCGCTCCTTGCCGAAGATCCTCGACCGCCGGCTTCCCTTCCATTGCGCGGGCGACCGGGCCTTCGCGTTCGAGTCGGCGACTATCGAGTCATTTACACGATTGAGGATGCGGTGCTCCTGGTTGTCGTCGTGACGCTTGGTCATCGCAGGGATGTGTATCAGCGACAGTAACTCGTACAATATGTCTTAGGCGACATATTTTGGAGGTGGGAGCATGTCGGCATCGAGCCTCGTTCGTCGAGCTCGCACAGCGAGTGGACACACCCAAAAACAGGTTGCGCGCGTCGCAGGAATCGACCAGAGCTCCATCTCGCGGATTGAGCGCGGTCGTGACGCTGATTTCAACACCATCACTCGCATCGTCAATGCGACCGGCTACCAACTCGTGGCGCTGCCGACGAGAAGAGCGGATGTTGCGACCCTGGTTTCGAACATTGCCCGAGACCTCAAGGCAAATGACACGCAACGCGCAATCCGCGACCTCATTCAACTCAACGACAACCTCGTCGCCGAACGCGGACTGATTCGCGGCGTCTTGGCCGTTGCCGAACCGGAATCGACGGGCAACCCACTGTGGGATGCCACCATTGCCGCCATCGTGGAATGGCGACTCACCGAAGATCATGTCCCTCTTCCACAGTGGGTTGGCGATTCATCACGCACGTTATCCACACCAACTGTGCTTCGACTCGACCCAGCTGACCCTGACCCCACTTTTGCTGATGTGCCAAGAGAATTCATCAAACACGGCGTCCTTGCCTGGCGCGACACATTTGAGAGCGTCTAAGAATGACGTCCCTGACTCGAGCGGATCTCATTGACGGATTGCGAGATTTAGTCGCTCAGTTGCGAGCTGACGGAGCTGTTGTCGGGATTCGTCTTGTCGGAGGAGCCGCCCTCGCCCTTCGGTATTTCGACCGCGGCGTGACGCAAGACATTGACATGTTGCATGTTCAACCGGGAACAGACGCAGAGGTTGTGAGAGCGGCCACACGGGTGGCCGATCGACACAATTGGGACGCGGATTGGGTCAACTTTCGTGTGACCGAAGCTGACGCCATCCCCACCCTGGGGCGAGAAGTTGAATGGGAAGTCATTCACGACTCTGACGGCATCGTGATTGAAGTGGCGTCGAAGGAAGCAATGCTAGCCATGAAATTACGGGCATCGCGTCCCGTCCGTGACACTGACGACATTCGCAAGCTCGTCGCGCTCTGCCAGATAGACACTCTCGAGACGGCAGAGAATCTGTACGAATCCTTCTACCCGGGTGACGGGCTCACTGACCGCGCGGTGACCCAACTGACCAACATTTTGCGGGAAGAGGTTGCGCCGCGCGATCTGGGAGTTCCATCGTTCACTCTGTGACGTATCACCGCGAAGTTGTGCGCACGTGACACCCAGCCAACGGGCGTATCGTTTTTTGTGACACGTGCGCGGCTCGTCTTGAGTCGCACGAACTTTCCGAAGGGATACGGTCATGGCCAGCAAATCCACCATCGGTTCAGACATTCGCGATGCGGTTGAGAGCATTCGCGACGCCGTGATGTCGAGTGAGGTCGGCCGCTGGACGGCCAAGGTTGCCAAAGATCTCGCACCCGGTGACCTGCGTGATGACATTCTCATCGCGGTGCTCGACGAGCCCAAGAACGGCCACCAGATCATGCAGGCGATTAGCGAGGCAAATGACGGCTGGATGCCCCCGGCCAGCCACGTCTACCCGCTTCTTGCACAGCTCACCGACGAAGGCTTGCTCTCCGCCAAAGTAAAGGGCGAGCGCACGCTCTACTCACTCACCGACACCGGCCGCGAGGCCGCTACAGCGGCGAAAGACTCGGCTTCTGACGCGACGGCTGGACCCACCGGCTCCTCAAGTTCGGGCTCGTCACGCCGCCACGCTCCGCGCATCGACATGATGCGCGACTGGAAGTTGCCGCAGTGGGATGACGCCAACTCGGCCGTGCCGAAGAGCGGAGCGAAGCTTGCTCAAGCGGCCGCTCAGGTGGCGCAGTCGGGCACGAAAGAGCAGAAGGAACGCGCGGCCGCGCTGCTCGACGAGACGCGTCGCAAGCTGTACGCGATTCTCGCCGAGGACTAGGCCGGTGCCCACGGGGCCGATTCGCCTCACCTTTTCACCCGACGCGATTGATTCCAATCCGCGGAACATTCGCGCATTGCGGGCGCGCTATCGGCGCATCACGCGTTTCGCGTCACTCGCCCTCGCCCAGTCGTGGTGGTTCGAACTCGTGTTGCCACAACTGGGGCTTCGCAAGCTGGCCGCGCGCGGGCGTATCCGTCGAATTCAGAAGCTCGCTCGTCGTTTTCACGTGTTGGCCGCCGACCTCGGTGGGTTGATGATCAAGGTTGGCCAGTTCTTGTCGTCGCGCCTCGATGTGTTGCCGGTCGAAATCACGCGCGAGCTGGAAGGTCTGCAAGACGAGGTGGCACCCGAGCCGTTTGCGAGCATCGTCGCGCAGATGGAGAACGAACTCGGGTTGCCGCTTGAGCGCTCGTTCGAGTGGTTCGACGAGTCGCCGATTGCCGCAGCCTCACTTGGTCAAGCGCACCGAGCTCGACTCTCACCCGGAATTGCGGCCGAGGTGGGATTCACGGATGTCGTCGTCAAGGTTCTACGCCCCGGCATCGAAGAAATTGTGCAGGTCGACCTCGTCGCGTTGCGTCGTGTGGGCCTCTGGCTCTCGCGCGTGAAACTCGTCTCGCGTCGAGCCGATGCTCCCGCGCTCGTCGAAGAATTCGCCACCACGAGCCTCGAAGAAATCGACTACATCAACGAAGCCTCGAACGTGGAGCGATTCGCGCGAATTTTTGTCGATGACCCGCGCATCGCCACACCCGACGTGGTGTGGGAACGCAGTGCTCGCCGAGTGCTCACGCTCAGCGACGTGACGGCCATCAAGATCAACGACGTGCCCGCCCTGCTGGCCGCCGGCATTGACCCCAACGCGGTGGCGGCCGAACTCGCGCGCGCGACCTTCCAGCAGATTTTCGTTGCCGGGTATTTTCACGCCGATCCGCATCCGGGCAATATCTTTGTCACGCCCGGCACGCCCGGCACCGACGTGGACTTCACTCTGACCTACATCGACTTCGGCATGATGGGTGAAATCAGCACCGAGCTGCGCGACGGGCTTCAGCAGTTCATCTTTGCGGTCGTCGGCCGGGATGCGCGCGCCTGGGTGCT
>RFQD01000074.1 GCA_009925875.1 Microbacteriaceae bacterium
CAGGACATGAGCACTCCTAGCTCAGACAAGCTCAGCCAACAACAAGAACGTCAGTGGGTTTCCCTTGGCGACATCCTCGGCATCGTGGGATGGTTTCTCCCCTCGCTCATCGTCTGGCTGGTCGGCAAAGACCGTAGCGCTTACGTCGCAAGTCAGTCGAAAGAGTCACTCAACTTTCAGATCTCCATTGCGATCTACTTTGTCGTGGCGAACATCCTCGGGGCAATTACGCTCGGAATTCTCTTCTTCCTGCCCTTTGTTGTCTGGGTTGTGATGGCAATTTTCTGCATCATTGCATTCACCAAGACCAAAGACGGCAACGCCTACAAGTATCCGCTGACGATTCGTTTCATCAAGTAACTCACCAGTCGGCGTGAAGTCGGGGCGGCGTGAAAGCGCGTCGCCCCGACTCTTTTTTTGACACCGCGGTGCAAGGTTCATGTGCCATGATGACGTCGACGTGATCACAGGAGAAAGGTCAAACAATGTCAAACACCACACCATCGTCGGCTGCGAAGTCGGCTCCCAAGTCCGCTGCAAAGGCTGCTCCGAAGTCGGCCGCTAAGCCCGCCGCCAAATCGCCGGCGAAGTCATCAGCGACGGCGTCATCCGCGGCGACCAAGGCCGCTCCCGAGGCACCCCGGGTGAGCCCCTATGCAGGTTTCACGCCGCTGACGCCGAGTGACGAAAAGCTCTGGTCGGCACTCATTCAACTCGGCGGCATTTTCATCTACTTCGCCTCCCCGCTCGTCGGCTACCTGCTGCTTCGTCAACGAGGACCTTTCGTTCGTGAACACTCCGTCGCGGCATTGAACTGGCAGCTGTCGCTTTTGCTGTACTCGTTTGTGGGATCGATTTTGCTCTTCGCCGTTGTGGGGGGAATCGTTCTCTTCGCATTGGCCGTGCTCAACATCGTCTTCAGTATCTTGGCGGCCATGCACGCTCATCGGGGTCAGCTCTACACCTACCCGCTCTCCATCAAGTTCATTCGCGCCTAAAACGCCACAACGAGAACCGGTCATCGTCCGCCTCGTGCGGCGACGGCCGGTTCTTTGCGTGCTGCTGGCGCCTTAGTCGGTCAGGTCACGAACGACACGGTCGGCGAGTAACCGGCCGCGCAACGTGAGAACAAGGGAGCCGTGGGACAGCGCATCCACGTCAAGTAGACCCTCTACCGCAAGGCCGCGGGCTCGTTCCGCAGCGAATTCGGACACGTCCTGCAGCGCCACACCGGTCGCGAGCCGCAGCTGAAGCAAAATGGTCTCCAGACGCCGAGCCTCAACGTCGGGTGTTTCGCGCGCGGCCGCCGGGGACTCGCCGGCGAGCACTCGTTGCCCGTACGCGCTCGGATGCTTGACGTTCCACCACCGCACGCCGCCCACGTGGCTGTGTGCACCTGGTCCGAACCCCCACCAGTCGTGGTTGAGCCAATAGGCCGTATTGTGCCTCGATTGTTCACGCGCACCGCGCGCCCAATTGCTGAGTTCGTACCAGTGATACCCCGCCTCGGCGAAGGCCTCATCGGCGAGCTCATACATGTCCGCGACGAGATCGTCATCTGGAGCAGCAATCTCTCCGCGTCGAATGCGACGCGCAAGTGCCGTGCCCTCCTCGACAATCAGCGCGTACGCCGAAACATGACCGATGTCGAGAGCGAGAGTCGACTCCAGGCTGGCACGCCAGTCGTCGAGTGATTCACCCGGGGTGCCGTAGATGAGATCGACGCTGACGTCGAGCCCCGCATCCTTCGCCCACGACACGACGTCGGGTACTCGCTCTGGCGAGTGGGTTCGGTCGAGCGTCGCCAGCACGTGAGGAACAGCCGACTGAACACCAAAACTGACGCGAGTGACACCCCCGTGCGCGAGGTCGCCCAGGTAACGGGCATCCACCGAATCTGGGTTGGCCTCAACGGTTACTTCAGCACCGTCGACCATCCCCAATTCGTCGCGGAGGCGCGAGAGCACTCGCAACAAATCACGAGCGGGCAAGAGTGTGGGCGTACCGCCACCAAAAAACACGGTGCGGAGTGGGCGCTCGCGGCCACAGTCCAGAACGGATGTCGCGAGCTCAATTTCACGCAGCACGTGTTCGGCATAATCATCTCGACGTGCACCGTGCAATTCGTCATTCGTGTAGGTGTTGAAGTCACAGTAGCCGCAACGCACACGACAAAACGGAATATGCACGTACGCCGAGAGCGGTGCTCGAGAGGCGCGCGCTGCGTCTGTGAGGGCGCCGTCGGTGGGAGCAATGTCACCTTCCGGCAATGCGCCCACGACTAGCCGACCGATTTCACGGCGTTGAGTGCGCGCGCGCAGCGCACGCGAATCACCTGTTCGCGCAGGCGCACAAACGGTGCGATGAGAAATCGAGTCCAATGCGGGGACAGCGCCGTCACCGTCGTTACTTCGGACCACACCGTGTCGTCGTCGCGCCATTCCACGCTGAAAAGTCGTTCGCCACTGACGGGCCACTCCGACAACGTTCCGAGCGCAAAAGCAACTTTGCGATCATCCCGGATTGCGTAAATCACGCGGTAATCTTCGCCGCCACTCAGCGGCCACCACGAATGGGTCAGGTGAATTGTCGGCGATTCTCCACGAAGAACCGTGCTGTCAACCGGTGATCCCCCGAGGGTCGTCGCACCTAGGCCAGCTCGATCAAAAAACGCCCCGCTCAGCAAGTCAGCCGATGCGGCCGAAAACCGGTCCGCGCCCGACCCAATTCGACGTGTCGTCGTGCCCGCTCGAAAACCGGCCGGCGGGAATCGAAGCACATCAGGTTCCGCCGTCACGCCGACCGTTGCGTATGTCACTTGATTGGCTCGAAACGACGAGCGACGTGGACCGGACACGCTACTTCTTCTTCACCTCGTCGTCGCCCGACAGCGCAGCAATGAACGCCTCTTGAGGAACTTCAACGCGACCGACCATCTTCATGCGCTTCTTCCCCTCCTTTTGCTTTTCGAGCAGCTTGCGCTTGCGGGTGATGTCGCCACCGTAACACTTAGCGAGGACATCCTTTCGGATGGCGCTGATGTTCTCTCGCGCGATGATGCGTGCACCGATAGCCGCCTGTATGGGAACCTCAAACTGCTGACGCGGAATGAGTTTCTTCAACCGTTCGGTCATCATCAGTCCGTACGAATATGCCTTGTCTTTGTGAACAATCGCGCTAAAGGCATCGACTGTTTCACCCTGCAGCAAAATGTCGACCTTGACGAGATCCGATTCTTGCTCGCCCGCCGGTTCGTAGTCGAGCGAGGCATATCCCTGGGTGCGGCTCTTGAGATGATCGAAGAAATCGAACACAATCTCGCCGAGAGGCATGTTGTATTTCAGCTCGACTCGGTCCTCACCGAGGTACTCCATTCCGAGCATGGTGCCTCGACGACTCTGGCAGAGTTCCATGATGGTGCCGACGTAATCTTTCGGTGCGAGGATGGCCGTCTTCACGACAGGCTCACGAACCGAGTCAATCTTGCCCGACGGGTACTCACTCGGGTTGGTCACGGTGACCGTCTTTCGGTCCTCGGTCGTCACCTCGTAGGGAACACTCGGCGCCGTCGCAATCAAATCAAGACCAAATTCGCGTTCGAGTCGCTCGGTGATGATCTCGAGGTGGAGGAGCCCGAGAAAGCCGCATCGGAATCCAAACCCCAGAGCGACCGAAGTTTCCGGTTCATAGTTCAACGAAGCGTCGGACAGTTTGAGTTTGTCGAGTGCCTCTCGAAGAATCGGATAGTCGCTGCCGTCTATCGGGTAAAGACCGGAGAAAACCATTGGTTTCGGCTCGGTGTAACCGGGCAACGCGTCGGTGGCCGGCTTCTGCGCGTCGGTAATCGTGTCACCAACCTTGGACTGGCGCACGTCTTTCACACCCGTGATGAGATAACCGACTTCACCCACACCGAGACCCTTCGTCGGCACGGGTTCGGGCGAACTCACGCCGATTTCGAGAAGCTCGTGGTTGGCCCCCGTCGACATCATCTTGATGCGCTCGCGCGGTGTCAGCCGACCATCGATAACGCGCACATACGTGACAACGCCTCGGTAGGCGTCATAAACCGAGTCAAAAATCATCGCGCGGGCAGGAGCGTCGGGGTCACCGACGGGGGGTGGCACGAGTTCGACGACACGATCAAGCAGGGCATCCACTCCGACACCGGTTTTTCCTGAAACGCGCAAAACATCCTCGGGTTTGCCACCGATGAGACTGGCCAGCTCCTTGGAGTACTTCTCCGGGTCCGCTGCCGGCAAATCAATCTTGTTGAGCACGGGGATGATCGTGAGGTCGTTTTCCATCGCCAGGTAGAGGTTAGCCAAGGTCTGCGCCTCGATCCCCTGTGCCGCATCGACGAGGAGAATCGCTCCCTCGCAGGCCGCCAGTGAGCGACTGACCTCGTAGGTGAAGTCCACGTGCCCCGGGGTGTCAATCATGTTCAGTGCAAAGGTCTTGCCGTCGACTTCCCACGGCATGCGCACCGCCTGCGACTTGATGGTGATGCCTCGTTCGCGCTCGATGTCCATGCGGTCGAGGTATTGGGCACGCATGGAGCGATCATCCACAATGCCCGTTATTTGCAGCATGCGGTCGGCAAGGGTCGACTTGCCGTGATCGATGTGCGCAATGATGCAGAAGTTGCGGATCTGTGTGGGCAAAGTCGACGCTGGCTGCAGTGGATTCGAAGCTCGAGGTGACATCGCTGTCTAGTCTCCCACGTCGACGATGTCGGTTTTAACCACGGGAATGAAAGCTGATAGGGTAAAAAGTCAAGTTTGCGCGCGGTCCCACACCAGCGCGACGAGTCAGGTCAGGCGCCCTCTTCGCTTGTTCGGACGCATCATCCATTCACCACAACAGCAAAGGCTTTCCACGTGGCAAATATCAAGTCGCAAATGAAGCGCATCGGAACCAATGAAAAGGCACACGAGCGCAACAAGGCCGTCAAGAGTGAGGTCAAAACCGCCGTGCGCGCTACTCGCACGGCCGTCGCCGCGGGTGACAAGACCAAGGCTGAGGCGGCACTCCAGGTTGCAACCAAGAAGCTCGACAAGGCCGTGAGCAAGGGCGTTCTGCACAAGAACAACGCGGCGAATCGCAAGTCGGCTATCGCCAAGCAGGTTGCCAGCCTCTAATCGCCCACCGCAACACGCGAGCGAATGAAACCCCGTCGATGTCGGCGGGGTTTTCTTTTGTGCCACACCGGCGCGTGTTGCGCCAATGTGAGCAGCGGACTGAGCTAGTCGCGACCAAAGTTGGCGACAACCTCAATCATGTGCTCGATCGAGTAAACCGGATCCCGCGATGCGCCCTTCACGTTGGCATCTGCCTCCGCGATAGACAAGATTGCACGGCGCAGACCAGGTTCATCCCAGCCCGATTGAAGGTCGCGCCGCGCACGGTCAATTTGCCAGGGTGCGGCGCCAACCAGACCGGCCAGCTCCTGGGCTGACCGCCGATCACCCCAAACTTTGACCATCAGACGCAGCTTGCTCGCAAACGTCGCCACGATGGGAACGGGGTCGGCACCCGAATCGAGAGCGTGACGTAACGCGACCAACGCATCACCGCGTCGGCCCGACACAGCGAAATCCGCAACCTTAAATGCTGTCGTCTCAACCCGACCGCCGTAATACTGCTCGACAACTCGCTCGTCAATATCCCCTTCCGCGTCGGCCATGAGTTGAGCGCACGCGTTTGCAAGTTCGCTTGCACTCGATGAGAACGCCGAGACAAGCGCACGCACGGCACCCGGAGTAATCGATCGGCCCGAGCGACGAAACTCGGCGACGGAGAAGTCATGCTTGTCGGCGTCACTCTTAATCTCGGCACACGCAATTTCGATGCCGCCACCGACTCCGGCGCGAATCTGATCGAGCAGGCGCTTCCCGCGAACTCCCCCGGCATGACGAAGCACGAGTGTCGTGTCGGAGTCTGTTGCCTCAATGTAGGCAAGCGCATCCTCGAGAAATTCGTCATTGCACTTCTCGACGTTGCTCGCCCGAATGAGTCGTGGCTCGCCAAATAGTGAAGGACTCGCCAGAGACATGAGGGTGCCATACGCGTAATCGGTCGCATCAATGTCATGCACTTCGACGTTGGGATCAACAGCGCGTAGCTGGTCGCGCAAAGACGCCGACACACGATCGGCCAGAAATCCTTCGGACCCCGTCACGAGCACGACGGGAGCAACCGTGGCAGCATCCCAACCGAGGGTGGGAATGACCGATTTCGCCTTCGCTGCCCCGCGTGCAGAACTCGAACGCGGCGTTGTGCTGGCCATGCGCGAAAGCCTACCGCGCACTCCAGACCTCGAGTCGTTGATTGGTCCGCCGAACGAGCAGGAGACCCTGCCGGTCGGTTCGATATACCTGAGTGTGAGCTTCGGCAAGCAATGTCAATGCCCGATCGGTGGGATGTCCGTACCCGTTGTCGATTCCGACCGAGACGAGGCCAATCAGCGCATGCAATCGCTCATACAGTTGTGCACTCTGATCGGCGGACCCGTGGTGTGCCACTTTGACCACGGTGA
>RFQD01000075.1 GCA_009925875.1 Microbacteriaceae bacterium
CGTTGCCGCCCCAATCGCGGTTGCGGTTGCGGCGCTCCGGACGGGCGATGAGTCGGTGTATCCCGTCTTTTTGGCGATGATTTCGACTTTGAGGAACTTGCCGACATAATCCGTTGGCGTGAATGTTTGCGCTATGGCACCGGGGATAGCCAAATACGTTCCACTTGCCGTTGCAGACCAGAGCCACTTGTATGTGTACGAGTCAGGCGTTGGCGCCCATGTACCTTCGATTGCGGTGAGAGGCGAATTCGCCTTCAACGTGCCCGTAATGGTCGGCACGGGGGCAGGCGAGGTTGCGAAGGTTCCCTTTGCGATTGCCGACGTCGTTGCCCACTTCGGAGTGTCGGCATTACCCGACTTTGCCCACGTGACCGTGGCCCGAATGAACTTGTTGTCATCGTCACTCGTGAGTGTGTAAGTCGGAGAAGATGTGGCACCAGGAATGTCGGTGAACTCCCCGGTAGCCGTGGCTCCACGTTTCCACTGGTAGCCCTTAATCGTGGCTCCAGTTGGCGTCGTTCCCGGCACAACGGTCAACGTCTTACCCACCGCAGCCGCGCCGCTTACCGAGACGGTAATCGTCGGAGTCGGGGCCGTCGCAATCAGCGGATAGGTCACAGCTGCGGTCGCGACACTCGTCCTCGACGTGTCGGTGTACCCGGCCTTCTTTGCTGTGACTTTCACCGTGATTTGTTTGCCGAGATCCGCCGCCACGACAAGGTAAGAAGCAGCCGTGCCCAGCGAACCCGTGACATCCGTCCCGCCGACATTCCACTGATACGTGAAGGAATCCTGCGTCGGCACCCAGGTCGCCGGTGAAACGAACGGCACGGCCGTGAGCGTCACCCCCGTGGCAACCACACCTCCACTCGAGACCGTCACTCCACCCGTTGTGACTATCGGGACGGGAGTTGACGTGAACGAACCCTTGACCACGGCATCCGTCGCCACGCTTGTCTTCGACGTCGTCGCGTAGGTGTCGAGCGTGCCGGTGACGGTCACGGTGATGGCCTTGCCTTCATCCGCCGCGCCTAGGGTGTAGGTGGCGGCCGACGCACCAGAAATCGTGTCGGCACCTCGCTTCCACACGTACGTCAGGGTCGGGGGATTCGGCATATTCGGCAACCATGTGCCAGGTGACGCCGTCAACGTCTTACCCACCGCCGGAGAACCTCCGCCCGAAACTGAAATGGTCGGCGTCGGAGTCTGCGTAAAGGGATTCACGCCCGTCACGGCATCACTCGTTGCACTCGTGGGCGAGTATCCCGTTTTGGTGCCAGACACCTTGAACGTCAGCGATTGGCCTCGATCGGCGGAAACGACGGTGTACGCGAGATTCGTACCAACTTCGGTGGACCCCCGGAACCACTGATACGTCAAAGCTACCGAGCCCGGTCCCCAGGTACCCGGGACACCCGTTAACTCGTTCCCCACCGCTGGTACACCCGAGATGGTGGGCGTCGGCTTCGTCAATGTGCCGAGGACAACGGTGGAAGTTGCCGCGCTCGTGCCGGCGGCCATCTGGTAGTTGGGCGCCGATCCGGTCACGACGACGCTCAGCGCCGCGCCCACGTCCGCCGGGGTCACCTGATACGTGCCGTCGGTTGCTCCCGGAATATCGAGCGCGCCGCGCCGCCACTGATATCCGACCGTGGGCGACGCGGGCGTCCACGTGCCCTTGGTCGCACTCAACGTGTTTCCGACCGCAGCAGTGCCGGTGATGGTCGGAGTTCCCGCGGTCATGGCTGAGCCCTGAACGAGTCCGGGGCTTGCCCACGCCGTGTTTGACATCGAGCCGGACTTTTCGCCGACGACGGTCAGTCCGACAAAGTAACCGGCGTCGGCGGCCTGCAAAACATAGGTCGTTGACGTCGCACCCGGGATGGGCACGGGAGCCTCGTATGTGCACGAACACGAAACATCGAACGGAACGCGGGTCCACTGGTACAGCAGAGTCGCGCCGGTCGTCCACGTACCGGGACTTGCCGTCAGCGTCTGTCCGACACGGAAGGTACCTGTCACCGCAACTTGGCCTGCCTGCACCGTGCCCGTTGCCGTCGCGAGAGTTACATCGGCAGTCGTAATGTCCCGAGTTCCGCTGCTGATCTGGACGATGCTGGCACTCGACATCGTGGCCGGTGCACGGTACCACTTGCTCGCGAAGTCGGGTCGGCCGTCAGTCGAGCTATACGGATATGCGCGATTGACGAACACCTTGTAGGAACCGAACGGAATGCCGGTGAATCCATAGGCACCGTTAACGTTTGTCGTCGTCTCGGCAAGCATCGTCGAGTTGGTTCCATCGAAGAGGACGACGTTGACGTCGGCTACGGGCGTCGCTCGCCCGCCGACCGTTGACGAGACCACACCCGAAATGCTTCCGGTGCCCGTTGCGGGCGTGGCGAGGTTCCACGTGATGAGGGCGGGATCTTGGCCGTCCTGAACCGAGATGGGCGTGGCCGAGGCCTTCGTTGCCCCGCCGAACCAGAGCGTTGAGCCCAAACAGGTCAACGAGAAAGTGTATGTTTCGACCGGCAAATAACTTGTGACAAACGCTGCGCTCGCATCCGTCCACGCGTCGGGCCAGGACGCAACAAACCGGTTTCCCTTGCTATCGGTGAATGATGGCAAGGCGTCGTAGGAGTGGCAGAATTTGACGAGTGAGCTCGGGGTCGCCACGATGGCGGTCACTTTTTGAAGCTTGGGCAGTGTCAGCACGAAGTTCGTGCTGTCTTGACCCGAGGTAATGCGGATTTTTTCCGGATCGCCGGTACCGTCTGAGCCGCGCCACACGGTGTCCGGGGCTCCTGCCGAAACAATCGTCGCGAAGTAGTCACCCGGAGCGAGCTTGCCTAGAGTAAAAGTTCCGTCGGCGTTGCTGACGGTCGACGCGTCGCGAGCCGACATTTTTGGCTGCGTCCACGGCGACAAGACGATGGTGACGTCACTTTCCGGGGTCGGATCGCCGGATGCCTGTGCACGCGACACTGTTCCGCTCAGGGTGCGGGACTCCGATGACACAATGATGTCTTTACCCGATGTGACGCTTCCCGCCGTGACTGCGATCGTGTCGGCAATCGCAAAATAGGATTTCCCGCCAAACCACCGGTCGGGCATCGCGTTGCTCTGCGTGTTCTTTCGATACGCATTCGACGCTGAGGCGCCACCCTCGGCGAAGCACGAATCCGTCACGCCCACGCGATACGAACCCGTTGCCAGTCGCGGAAGCGAATATGCGCCACTCGGCGATGTCGGGAGGATTCCGATGCAGTTGCCATTGAGATCCACAACGGCAACATTTGCCTGCACTCCCACGCCGGCCGCATTCTTGACGGTTCCCGAAATCGACCCACCGGCACTGAGCACTTGATTTGTCAAACTCGTTCCCGGGCTCGCCAACGTCGCCGTACGAGTAGCCGCGAGATAGTTCAGGGGTGCGCCCGTCGTGGCGTTGTATCCCGGACCGTAATCAATCTTGCAGGAACCCGCGTTGAGGTAATCGATGCGATACGAGCCCGTGGCATCGGTGACGGTGCTACCGAAACTGTCCGTGCAGCGAGCAGAAACCGTGACGTTGGCCACACCGGCCCCCGCACTTGTCACGACTTTCCCCGAAAGGGCCGAGTACGTCGGCATGGGATCCATCATCGGACTCACATCAAAATTCGCCTCGGCGCTTCCGTCGGCGGTCACGGTGAGAGGAGTAGCCGAATTAAACGAATACGAATCTTCGAAGTACTCGGGCTCAAAGTCGGTGTTCTCATCCCACATGCCACCGCCGACGCGAACGATGTAGTCGCCCGCGGGCACGTCCGCGAACGTATAACTGCCGTCTTCGCCCGTGACTGTCTGCGCGAGACCCTGGTACAACACCGGGATGTGCCCCGCTTGAAACAGGAACACCGTTTGATTCGCCTCGGGGGAATTCTGTTCAAAATAGGAGTTTGTGACTACTCCGGAGATGCTGCCGACCGGGAGCACGGTGATGTTGGCCGTCGCAACGGCTCCGCCCGACACAACCACCGGATCGGCCTCGTCGACCGAGATTGCCCCACCGAAACAGCCGCGCGAGACGAGGTCATCCGTGGGATCGCCTTCCACACAGACCTTGTACGTGCCGGGCTCAAGTCCGACAACACGATAGGCGCCATTTTCATCCGTCCATGCCGTCCACTGGCGCGAATACGGGCTCCGGTAATCGACGGACGGGTCGCCCCACTGCCAGACGGTGACTAGTTTGTCGCTCAGCGGCGCGTCCGAGCCACTAATTGATACCGTCCCCGCGATGGTCGAACCGGCGGTCAATGAGAAGTTGGTCGTATGCTCCTGCTCATAGTCGAGCGTGACGGCGTTAGCCGTCAGGGGGCTCGATTTTGCATCCGCCCACTGCGGGACTGCGTCGAGTCGCGTCGACGTCGGGTCTGCCTTGATGTAGAACGTGCCGGGCCCAATGCCCGTGATGACGTAATTACCTGCTTCGTCGACAATGCCGCCCTTGCCCGCGTACCGACCGGTGACCGAATAGGCCTTCACCAAGGTGCCGGTCGCTGGCGATCCGTCTGCCTCGAGGGTGACCGATCCCGAAATCGTCGCGCCGGTTTTCATCTCGAAGTCCGCGTCGGTTCGAATTTGCCCGGCAGTCAGCGCGACACCCGTGGAGCGCACGCGCGTGGCCGAGTGACCCAAATATTCCGTAACCAAAGTGGGTCGCTCCGGAGCGTCAAACTTGAGGTAATACTTGCCGGGCACGAGCTTCTGGAACGAGAAGTTTCCTTGGGCATCCGTCTGGGCGGTTTGGAAAGGGCGGTCGTCACAGCAGTCGACGAACATCGACACGTCGACGTTTTCGAGCGGCTGACTCGCGAAAGTGACGGTACCGCTCACGGCGGCACCCCGCGCAAGCTCAACGTCTTTGCCGACCATCTGCTGCGACTTTGCCAGCGGGATGCTCGTGGCGACGCTCGCGTCTCCTGCGTTGTTGTACCACTCGTCCAAGACGTTGACGTCAGACTCGTTGACGAACTGCAACTTGTATGACATCGCATCGAGGCCAAGAATCTTGTAATTGCCCGTTTCGTCGGTGATTGCACTACCGAGTAGGTTGAGCGAGTCCGCGTCGTAGGCGTTAACGAGGATGCCGCTGAGTGCTTCTGGCGTGCCCGTCAAGTTTCCGGTGACTGAGCCCGCTATTGATCCTGCGAGGGGCAAGGAGAAATCTTTGCCGGTTATGCTCGCACCGCCCCCGACGCTGACGGCCGTGGTTGCGCCAAAGTCAGAGGCGTTGCCCCACCATGCGCTGAGAACATCCGTGGTCTGCGTCTGCGACACATCGAAGTACAGCTTGTAGGAGCCGGGGCTGAGGTTGCCAATTTCGTAGTACCCCTCGGTGTCGGTGACCGCACAGAATGGCTCGTCCTGCGTCACAAACGCACAGGCATAGGCACCTTCGAAGGGGACTTCTTGACCGTCCACCGCATACGTGAGCGTGCCCGAAATGGTGGCTCCGTTGGACAAGACGGCATCGATGTTCGGCTTGGCAGTCGTGCCAAACGTGATGCGCGTCGCCACCGAAGCCACGGGCTTGTCGTTGTACCACTCGGGAACCAGGTTGGAGACGTCATCGGCAGGGGGACGAAACTCGATCACGTAGTCGCCGGCGGACGGCGGAACAAGAGAGTACTTTCCATCGGGGTCGGCGACCGTCCACGTGTAGTCGGCGCCTTCTTTTCCGATGTCACTTGCTTTCCGCATGAAAACCTCGGCACTAGGCAATCCTGTTGCGGTGTCCGCTTGTGTGGCCTGTTCCTTGATTTGACCGGATATCGTCGCAGAAGTTATGCCGACCTTTTGATTGATCCACGAGACATAGTTGAAGACCTCGGTGTACACGCCCGGGTCTTGCCCATTTGCACAACCGTTGCCATAACTCGTGATGCCCACCAAGAACCACGGGACGGTTCCCGTCGCGCCTTTGTTTGCTGCGAGTGGCCCACCGCTGTCCCCTTGACAGGTGTCACGGTCGAACGCCACCGTGCCCGCGCATAGCATCTTGGAACCGTCAAAGCTGTCGGGATAGGAGTCTGTGCAGGCCGAGTCAGGCAAGACGGTGACGTCGGCCTTGCGAAGAACGGCCGGATGAGTGTCGTCGCCGAATGACGTCGTCCCCCACCCGGTAATGAGGCTCGCACCTTCGTAGTTACGTTGCGTGGGGAGGTTTATCTTCTGTATCTGTCCGGTGACGGGATTCAGCGCTGACGTCAGCTTGAGAAGTGCGAGGTCGTCGTGCTCCGCAGTCGGGTCATAGAGCGGGTGGACGATGATTTGCTCGACGGTGACCGACCGGGAATTTGCGGTGGTTAACAGAGTCGCCTGCCCGGCAAGAACATTTATCGACGTCGGATTGTCTTGCTGGTCGAATACGCAGTGCGCGGCGGTAAGGATCCACTTTGTCGCAATGATGGAACCACCGCAGAACTGTCCATCAACCTCGGGCACGGTGCGATTAGAGCTGACGAGGGCGACCTGCCA
>RFQD01000076.1 GCA_009925875.1 Microbacteriaceae bacterium
GGTGAAAATTACCGACTTTGGTATTGCCCGCATCGCCGACCAAGTTCCGCTCACGGCGACGGGTCAGGTCATGGGGACAGTGCAGTACCTCTCCCCTGAGCAAGCAAGCGGACACGCGGCTTCCCCGTCGACCGACATCTACTCTCTCGGGATTGTTGCGTACGAGGCACTCGCGGGCAAGCGCCCCTTTGGCGGAGAATCCCAGGTTGCCATTGCGATGGCTCAGATTAATGACGTACCGCCGCCCCTGCCCGACACGATTGCGGAGCCAGTCCGCAATCTCATTCTGAGTTGCATCGCGAAGAAGCCCGTTGATCGACCGGACTCAGCGGCCAACCTTGCTCGAGCGTCGCAGGCTCTGCGGCGCGGAGATGTTCAGTCGGCCGCGGATGCGGTGCCCCAAGTTCTCGGTCTCACGGGAATCAGCGACGCCACCCTCGTCTTGCCTCGCAATACCGAACCGGGCGCCACAACGGTGTTGAACATCCCGGCCGGAAAACCGGGCGACGAACGCAAGGGGAAGCGCAGCCCGTGGACGTGGCCGCTTGTCGCTCTCGTCGGCGTTCTCGTGATCGTCTTGGTCAGCTCCGTCATCGCCCTGTTGTCCTCGGGCAACGGCGGCGGCGCTCAAACGTCGACCGCGGCCCCCAACCCCACTCGCACGACGACCTCGCCAACGCCCTCGCCAACGAAAACGGTTCCGACCCCCACCCCAACCTTGGTCAACGTCAACAAAGCGGCATACGTGGGCAAGTCGTCTGATGACGTGTCGGCCGCGTTGCAAGCACTCGGTATGGGCGTCAACATGAAACAAGACAAGGATGCGCCGAGCCCCGATTTGGTCGGAAAAGTTTATGACCTCAACCCGACGGGCAACCTCAAGGTCGGCGAACTCATCACCGTCTTCTACTACGGTCCCACACCCACGCTCAAGGTGCCCAACGCTCCGACACTGAGTCCGGCCGTACCAGGAAACGCGGTCACGGCGGGTGGCACTTTTGACGTTGTGTGGTCGTCGTATCAGCAGTGCCCGTCCGGCCTGCCACTCGTGGGATACATCATCAACGTCGCGGGGGGAACTCCGATAAATGAGAGTGCCGGGTCCTCGGGTTATCAGGGAATTGATGTACCGAACGCGCCGGGGACGAGTTTCGATGTCACGATTCAAGTGACGTGTGGACAACTCACGTCGAGTCCGAGTGCCGCTCTCACGCTGAATATCAACTAGTTGCTCGCCTAACAGCTAAGTTTGGGACATGGAGACGTTGGCATGACACTCGTCGGCATGACACTGGGGGGACGATACGTCCTTGAACGACGTGTCGGTCAGGGCGGATCATCCGACGTTTATCGCGCTCGGGACACTCGACTCGACCGTCTTGTGTCTGTCAAAATTCTCAACGACGAGTGGGCGAGTGACCCGACGTTTCGCAATCGACTGGCCAAGGAGGCCAAATCGGTCGCCGCTCTCACCCACCCCGGCATCGTGAGAATTCTTGATGCGGGTGAAGCCGAGATACCGACAGCCTCGGGTAGACCGATTTCGCACACATTCATCGTCATGGAGTACGTACAGGGCATTGAATTGGCAAAAGTCATTGCCAAGGGTCCGCTGAAGGTCGCGGAAGCCCTCCGCATTTCCAAAGAAGTTGCCGACGGCCTGGCGTTCGCGCACGGCAAGGGCATCGTTCATCGGGATGTGACGTCGAACAACATCATGGTGACGAAATCGGGCACCGCCAAGGTTTTGGATTTTGGTATTGCCTCCACCCGATCGGACGCCGACCCGGAAGCGACGCAGGCGTTGAACATTGTTGGCACGCCGGCATACTTTTCACCCGAGCAAGCCAATGGTGAAGCGGGGGACGAACGCTCAGACATTTACTCACTCGGCGTTGTGTTGTTTGAGATGCTGACGGGTCGCGTTCCATTTCCTGGTGACGACTCTGTCGCAATGGCGCGCTCCCACCTCAACGACGTGGTCGTCGCCCCGAGCACAATCAACCCAAAAGTGCCCGCTCAGGTGGATCTCATCGTTGCCCGGGCGCTCTCCAAGAAGCCGGAGCAACGCTTCGCGACGGCAACGGCTTTTTCAGCAGAGCTCGACGCGGCCTTCGCGAATATCACGGGAATGACCATCGAGACGAGTTCGCCCTCTCTCGACGTTGATGACTCTGTCTCGGGAATTCCGGATGATGAGACACAAAGCTCGAAGCGGAACACGAAGGCAATCGCGGCGCCCCGAACCGGAATCGTTGCCGGCGGTGGCGCCGGGGCCGCTAGCTCCACGGGGTCCACCGGGTCCCTGTCCGAGTCCGAGTCCGGCGCAGACGATGCCTTCGACGCCCTGTTTTCACCGCGCGCCAGCTATTCCGGTGGTACCTCCTGGTCGGTGGAGGAAATGTCCGGACTTGGCGCGCGAAAATCGCCTCAACGGCGGCGCGTTTTTGCCGGAATCGCCATCTCTCTCGTGACGGCCGCCGTTCTGGCGTTGGTGGCAATTTGGGTCATCAACCTTGCGCCATCAAACATCATCCCGTCGTCGGGTGTGGCGGTCCCTTCTGTCGCGAACATGACCTACGAGCAAGCGGCCGCCAAAATGAAAGCCGCCAACTTCTTGCCGGTCGAGCAAGATGAAAATAGTCTCACCGTTGCCAAAGACAAAGTGATTCGAACAGAGCCGGCCGCGGGAAAGAAGATCGACTCCGGTTCGATTGTGACGATTATCGTTTCTCTTGGTGCCCTCGAGAGTCCCGTTCCCAACATTGTTGGAATGACCGTCGCCGATGGCACAGCGCAGTTGACTGCGGTCAAACTCGTCGTCGGCTCGACAACAGAGACCTATCACGGCTCCTACCCGGCGGGAACAATCATCGCGACGGATCCTGCCATCGGAACTTCCCTCAAAGAGGGTTCGGTCGTAAATTTGGTGGTCGCTAATGGCAAGGTCAACGTCCCCGACGTTCGCGGCATGAGCCTGAAAGATGCCACAGCAAAGTTGAATTCGCCTGAGTTCATGATTCCTGTTGTGGCATCAGGTGACACCAGCTGCAAAATCGACGCCACCCTATCCGTGAGATCACAATCCGTCCTGGGTGAAGCACCGCTGGGCACCAGCGTCACGATCTACTACTGCTCGGGATAGTCCCGGTTTGATTGGCGATTCGGGGAGAATCAGCGCGCAATCAAGGGAGACTTGGTGCGCGCCAGTGCGGCGGCTCCCCTCAGGCCCGTCATCTCGAGCCAGTTTCCTAGCATCGAGTATCCGCCCTCCGTCATGACGGATTCCGGGTGAAACTGCACGCCGATAATCGGGTGATCGCGATGACGCAATCCCATGATGACCCCGCCCTGCGTTCGACTTGTGATGACAAGCGAGTCGGGAACAGTCGACTCCACGACGGCGAGTGAATGGTATCTCGTCGCCGTAAAAGGTTGAGGCACGTTGGCGTAGAACGCGGAATCGTCGTGACTGATGAGGGACGTCTTCCCGTGCATGAGTTCTTCGGCGTTGGTCACCGTCGCCCCGAACGCCTCCGCAATCGCTTGATGCCCGAGACACACCCCGAGGAGCGGCTGATTACGGCGAGCGGCGCTCAGTACGGCGGAAATCGAGATGCCCGCCTCGTGAGGCGCTCCCGGCCCCGGCGACACCAACACGCCATCGTACGTCGAGAGTTCCGCATCCACTCTCTCAATGGCAACATCATCATTTCGAATGACGGTTGTCTCGGCGCCAAGTTCCTGCAGGTAGCCATTGAGCGTGTAGACGAAACTGTCGTAGTTGTCGATGACCAGGATGTGCGTCATCGGCCTATCCGACCCGACTGTTTTGGGACGTCATGAAAGCGTCGACCCAGGGGAACACGAACGTCATCAGGAGCGTGATGACTGTAGCCGCAAGCACACACGCAAGCAGAATCTTCAACCACAGCGGACCGGGTAAAACTCTCCAGATTGCGGCATACATCAGCTGCGCGCCTCCTCGACAAGTTTGGTAATTTCCGTCGGAATCCCGGCATCGAGTGGCTGCCACGACGAAAGGAGTCCGTAGACCACCAGTCTTTCACCGTTTCCATTCATCGGTGAGCATGTCGTGATCGTGAGAATGCTCTGTCCGTCCACAGCGGGAGCCTGGCTCAACGGGATGGGATTCACGACGTCAACCTGCGACGGAACGACATATTCCGTGTTTCTCACGGTGTAGATGTACCATCCTTGCGAGGTCTCAAGGTAGATGTGGTCACCGGGACGAATGGTTTGGGCCTGCGTGAAGCTCGTTCCCCAGCCTGTTCGGTGCACGGCCATGGCAAAGTTTCCGGCTTCCCCAGGCCACCCAGCGGCTTCGTATTTTCCGTAGTAGCCGCGGTTGATGGTTGCCCCCGGGTTCGTAACACCGTTGGCGACCGCGCGAGTGGATCCCGAGCCAAGCCGCGGAACGTAGAGATTTCCGATCACGTCGTCTTGACCGACGGCCGTTAGTACGGGTGGGGGACCGTAATCGATTGCCTGTGCCTTCGGTGTCCACAGGCTCGAAGCCGAAGGAGAAGACGTGATGTTGTTGCTGAAGTTTTTTACCGCCTCAGCTTGTTCGCTAGCCACGATGGCGTTGTTTATCCAAAGTTGCCAGGTGAGAAAAAGCAAAACAACAGCGCCACCGGTAATGAGCACTTCTCCGAAGATGCCGAGCGCGGTGTTCAACTTGCTCGAGGGGGAACCCTGCACAGTATTGCGGGCTTTGGCCTCGCGTGGTGCCTTTGCGCGAACGAGTTTGGGCCTTGTCGCCGGTAACTCCGGATGCGGTTCGTGGGGTTTGCCGTGGGCGACAGGATCCGGAGCTACCTCCGAGTCGGGCGCTTTTTCGCTGCTCGTTTTTCTTGCATTCTTATGGGACAACGACTTTTGCGACCACAGTTTGACCCAATGATCGTGGTCCGACACCGACCTGGGTTTCTGTTCCCTGGACGTTGCTTGCTCGGTGAAATCCTTCGCCACCCCGTTGTCTGCTTTATCAGACAGGTGCTTGCGGGTAGCCTCCGAACTCTGCTCTGCTGGGTCACCTTGCTTCGATGTCACGGAGGGAGTCTAGCCGTGATTTTCTGCGCCAATGCTGGGAGGTAGCCCGAGGAGGACTCCCCGAACCCGACCTTATATACTCGTCATGTGATGGCTCGTAAGGAACGCTCAAAGAAGGTTCGCTCCACCGATTCGGGTGAGGCCCCTAATCCCGTGTGGTTTAAGCCCGTCATGTTTGGGTTCATGCTCGTTGGATTGCTGTGGATCATCCTCTTCTACATCAGTCAGGGCGCCCTTCCCATTCCCGCGCTGGCATCGTGGAACATCCTGGTCGGTTTTGGCATCGCGTTTATCGGATTCCTGATGACGACTCGGTGGCGCTAGGCCACGACGAGTTACATTAGTGTAATTCTCCCCATGTGGATAACTTGGGGATAACTTGGACAAAGTATGGTCATCCGGCGAAGGCTGGTGACCTGAGTGCGACTAGCGCAACGAGTCCGAACGCGACTGCACACGTCAAAAGCACTTGAGCCGTCAACTGTGTTCGTCTCCGCGTGTTGGCGAAAATCAATCCCACAAGGATCCCCGTGACGAGACCTCCCACGTGGGCCTGCCACGAAATACTCATTCCGGGCAAGAATCCAATGACCAGGTTGATTCCCAGAAGCACCAGAAGTTGGGTCGAATCGCCGCCCAGTTTTCTTTGAATCACGAGGAATGCGCCGAGTAACCCGAAGATGGCGCCCGACGCGCCAACGACTCCAGTTTGTGGACTCGCCAAATACATGACCGCCACAGAGCCACCAAATCCGGCGATGAGATACAGGGCAAGAAACCGGCCGCGGCCGAGCATCGTTTCGAGAACTTGACCGAAGACAAACAGCGTGTACATATTGAGCACGATGTGCAGGAAGAAGCCCGTCGAGTGGAGGAAAACACTCGTGAGTAGACGCCACGGCTCATAGGGTGCCCCGACGCTGTTATCGCCGAGACTAAAAACGGGCGCGTAGAGAAAGTTCTCCGTGACACCAAGTCCGGGAATCCATTGCAGCAGAAAGACAAGAACCGTGATGCCGATCAGGGTGTAGGTGACGACCGGGGTGACCGTACCGGGAATGCGCAGACGGATTCTCCGTCGGGAGCGTGACGGAACCCCGGGGTGAACACATTCCGGACAGAGCACGCCGACGGCTCCCGGTGTCTGACAATCCGTACAAACAGGTCGCTCGCACCGCTGACAGTGAATGTACGTCTCTCGTCGACTGTGTCGGTAACAGCTCTCAGGGCTGAGCACGTCACTCATGCGCGATTGTGCGCCCTCACTCAGCGGGGGTGACAGTGATTGATTCAATCACGACGTCGGTCAGGGGTCGATCTCTGCCGTCCGTCGGTACTTTGGCAATGAGATCAACCACGTGACGGCTGGACTCGTCGGCGACCTCACCAAAAACCGTGTGCTTGCCAAACAAATACTGCGTGGGG
>RFQD01000077.1 GCA_009925875.1 Microbacteriaceae bacterium
TCGGGCGGAACCGACATGAGTATCTCGCTGCTCCTCGACGGGGGTGGAACAAAGAGCAGCGATTTGCTCTCGAAACTCGGCAGCATGTCGAAACTCGTCGAACGCTCCTCTCAGGTGTACGACGAAGCGCAAGCCTCGCTCAAAGAGGCCGAATCTCTCAATGCGCAGGCGGAAGTAGCCAAAGCGGAGCGCGAGCAGCTCAAAGAGGCCGCGGATGCGGCTTTCCAGGAAGCCAACACGGCCGCTCAAGCAGCCGCGGCGAAACTGGCCGAGACTCAAGACACGCTCGCCACTCTGCAGGCGCAACTCGCGGCTCTGGAAGACGAGTCCAACCGCACGGCTGCTGAGTACGAGGCCGGTGTTCAAGAGGCGAAACGTATCGCCGCTCAGCGTGCCGCCGAAGAAGCGGCAGCGCGCGGTGTTGACATCAGCGATGCCGGCTGGGCTCGTCCCTCTAACGGGTATGTCAGTGACTGGTTTGGCCCGCGACAGTCGGTCTGGACCGGATACGGCTGGTCGTCATCGTTTCACCGCGGAATCGACCTCGCCGGTCGATGCGGGAGTGACATCTATGCGGCGTCCGGAGGACAGGTCGTCTATGCCGGTTGGAACGGCGGATACGGAAACTTCATCGAGATCGACCACGGCGGGGGCGTTCACAGCGCCTACGGCCACCAGTCCAGCTTCGAGGTCGGTTACGGTGACTGGGTCGGCCCGGGCCAGGTCATCGGCTACGTCGGAACCACTGGCTCGTCAACGGGGTGTCACCTACACTTCGAAATCCGCGTCGACGGAAGCGCGGTGGATCCCGCTGCCTACCTCGACAGTCGGGGCGTTTCCTTCTAGGAACGCGTGTTTCTCAGCGGTTTTCTCGGCCGACGTTGTCGGCCTTAGTGCCCCTCGGCCGTGAGTCGTGCGAACCCGTCCGTGATGATTTGCTCGGCCTCGGCCGCATTGCCCCACCCCTCGACGTTGACGAACTTGCCGGGTTCGAGGTCTTTGTAGCGGGAGAAGAAGTGGTGAAGTTCGTTGCGGGTGTGCTCCGGAACATCCGTGATGTCTTGGATATGCGCCCACCGCGGGTCTTTGTAGGGGACACACACGATTTTTGCGTCGCTCCCCGCTTCGTCACTCATGTTGAAAACTCCCACCGGGCGCACTTTGACACCCACTCCGGGGAAGACGGGGTACTCGAGCAGGACGAGTGCATCGACCGGGTCGCCGTCGAGGCCGAGGGTGTTCTCAAAATACCCGTAGTCGACGGGGTACACGAAGGGAGTGAAGAGAACACGATCGAGGTAGACCCGACCGGTCACGTGGTCGACCTCGTACTTGTTCCGGCTTCCACGCGGGATTTCAATGACAACGTCGTACTCGGCCACAACGGCTCCTTCAGTCTCAATCGGTGGGCGGAATAAGGTTACTTCACAATGACAATGCGCCCGAGACTGACCCCCGCGATGGCGGATGTTCGCCGTGCTGTGCGTTTGTCGCTGTTCGCTGCGTTTCCGGATGCTCGCTCGCGCGTCACGCGCGATCCCTCGTGTGGTCACCCCGGGGGATGGGTTGTTCCCGCGGATGCTCCCCTGGTGTTGGTTGCCCTGAGCGGTGGACCCGACTCACTCGGGATTGCGGCCGCCCTCGCGTTTGAGGCACCCAAGTGTGGCGTTGTCGCGGGTGCCGTCATCGTTGACCACGCTCTGCAGCCTGGCTCGGAGGTCGTGGCGGAACGTGCCGCAACAACGGCGCGCTCGTTGGGCCTTTCTCCGGTGGTCACGAAACGCGTCACCGTGCACGCGTCGGCTGCCGGTCCGGAGTCGGCTGCTCGAGACGCTCGCTACGCCGCCCTCAGCGACGTCGCGAACGAAACGGGCGCCTCGGCCGTCATGCTCGGTCACACTCGAGACGACCAAGCGGAGACCGTACTCTTGGGTTTGGCACGAGGATCGGGTCTGCGGAGCGTCATGGGCATGCGCCCGGTTTCGCACCGGGCACAACTGCTCCTCCTGCGTCCGCTCCTCGAGGTGGCACGTGAAACGGTGGCCACGTCGTGCGCCGATCTCGGCCTCGAACCGTGGGTCGACCCGCATAACTCGGATGAGCGATTTGCACGGGTGCGCGTGCGAACGACGGTGTTGCCCGTCTTGGAGCGGGAGATAGGACCGGGTGTTGCGGAGGCACTCGCGCGCACGGCATCCCAGATGGCGATGGATGCCGATGCTCTCGACGTGCTCTCGTCGAATGCGCTCATGCTCGCCCGACGAGCAGCGGAGTTAGACACGCTCACCCTGGCGGGGCTGCATCCGGCGATACGCCGCCGAGCGATTCGACTGTGGTTGCTCGAGGCGGGTGCGGGCGAGGTGACGACGACGCACGTGGACTCCGTCGACGACCTCGTCACTCACTGGTCGGGGCAAGCCGGGGTAGACGTTCCCCGGCTGCGCGTCACGCGTCGAGACGGACGACTTGTGATCGACCGAAATGGTGCCCCCTAACACCGAGACAGGCTCGCGTCACGCGTGTAGCGTTAGCTCACCGCGAAGAAAAGGAGCGTACGACGTGGAGTTCTCGGATATTTCCACTGACATCTCTGAAGTCTTGTTCACCGAAGAGCAACTTCAGGCTCGACTTGCGGAAATGGCTCGTGAGATAGAACGCGATTATGCGGGCAAAGAAGTTCTCATCGTCGGTGTTCTCAAGGGCGCCGTGATTGTCATTTCGGACCTCATTCGCGAGCTGAAATTCCATGCGCACATCGACTTCATGGCGGTGAGTTCCTACGGGGCGAGTACCCAGTCGTCTGGTGTGGTGCGGATTGTCAAAGACCTGGACGCTGACTTGCGCGGCAAGCATGTGCTCATTGTGGAGGACATCATTGACTCTGGGTTGACGCTCGCCTGGATTGTGCGCAACCTCGAGTTACGTCACCCGGAATCGATTGAGGTGTGCGCCATGTTGCGAAAACCCGACGCCATCGTCGAAGACGTGCGGGTCAAGTACGTGGGTTTCGACATCCCGAACAAATTTGTTGTCGGATACGGGCTCGACTACGCCGAGCAGTACCGCAACATCCGCGGAGTCGGCGTGCTCGATCCGGCCGTCTACTCGGATGGCGACCCACACGCCTGACGTTCACGCCATCGGCGAACATTCAGGCGACGCGTAACGTGACCGCTAGCCTAGACACACCATGACTTTCTTCAAGCGACTCTTGCGCGGACCCCTGATTTACATCCTCATTGCCATCGCCGCAGTGTGGGTTGGTTCGTCGCTCCTATCGGGATCCGGGTATCAGCAGATCACGACGGATGAAGGCCTCACCTTTCTCAAGAACAAAGCCGTTTCGCAAGCCAAGATTGTCGACGTGGAAAACCGCGTTGACCTGACGTTGACCAACGCCGATGTGAAGTATGGCGAGAAGGTGCAGTTCTTTTTCGTCAGTGCGCGCGGCACCGATGTGGTTAAAGCGGTCAACGAAGCATCCCCGTCAGACGGGTTCAACGACGAAGTGCCGCACGATAATTGGTTGTTGTCCACGCTGGGCTTCTTGCTTCCGATTCTTCTCATCGGTGTTTTCTTCTGGTGGATGCTCTCCTCGATGCAGGGCGGCGGTCGAGGCGTCATGCAGTTCGGCAAATCGCGCGCCAAGCTTGTGACGAAGGAAACACCCACGGTGACTTTTGCCGATGTCGCGGGGGCGAACGAAGCCATTGAGGAACTTCAGGAAATCAAAGACTTCCTTAAGGAGCCGGCGAAGTTTCAGGCCGTGGGTGCCCGTATTCCGAAGGGCGTGCTGCTCTATGGGCCTCCCGGGACCGGTAAAACGCTCCTCGCGCGTGCGGTTGCTGGCGAGGCCGGCGTGCCTTTCTATGCGATTTCCGGGTCAGACTTTGTGGAAATGTTCGTGGGTGTGGGTGCGAGCCGGGTGCGCGACCTGTTCGAGCAAGCGAAACAGAACGCTCCGGCCATCATCTTCGTTGACGAAATTGATGCCGTTGGTCGGCACCGTGGCGCCGGCATGGGCGGCGGTCACGATGAGCGCGAACAGACGCTGAACCAGATGCTCGTCGAGATGGACGGCTTTGACCCGAAGACGAACGTCATCATGATCGCGGCAACAAACCGCCCGGACATCCTGGACCCTGCGTTGCTTCGCCCCGGTCGTTTTGACCGCCAGATTGGAGTTGATGCGCCCGACCTCGAGGGTCGAAAGCGGATTCTCGAAGTGCATGCCAAGGGCAAGCCCATGGCAAAGAACGTCAATCTCGAGGTCGTGGCGCGCAAAACGCCGGGCTACACCGGTGCCGACCTCGCGAACGTCCTCAACGAGGCCGCATTACTAACGGCCCGTGCGGGCGAGAAAATTATCACGAACGAGATGATCGACGAGGCCGTCGACCGTGTGATGGCCGGCCCCCAACGTCGTAGTCGCCTGATGAAAGACCAGGAACGACTGATCACCGCGTATCACGAGGGAGGTCACGCTCTCGCCGCGGCGGCGATGAACTATTCCGATCCCGTAACGAAAATTACGATTTTGCCGCGTGGACGAGCCTTGGGATACACGATGGTCATGCCGCTCGAAGACAAGTACTCCATCACGCGCAACGAGTTGCTCGATCAACTCACCTACGCGATGGGTGGACGTGTGGCCGAGGAGATCGTCTTTCACGATCCAACGACCGGAGCATCCAACGACATTGAAAAGGCAACAAATATCGCTCGAAAGATGGTCACCGAGTACGGCATGACATCAACCGTCGGTGCCGTGAAGCTCGGCGGTGGTTCGGGTGAGATGTTCTACGGTCGCGACATGGGGCACAGTCGGGATTATTCCGAGAAGATGGCCGACGCGGTCGACAGTGAAATCCGCAAGTTCATCGAGAATGCGCACCACGAGGCGTGGACGGTTTTGAATGCAAACCGCGCAATTTTGGACAAGTTGGCAACCGAACTTCTGGAAAAGGAAACGCTAGACCAGGAGCAAATTGCCAAGATTTTTGTGGGCATCAAGAAGCTCAAGGAACGCCCGACATGGTTGTCGAGTGAACAACGACCCGTGTCAAAAAAACCACCGGTGGGCGTCCCTGCGCGCAAAGTGTCGTCTTCGCCGGGGGCCTCACCGTCGAAGCGGGCCACCAAGCCGCGCAAAACAACGAAAACGACCGAGTAGGCGATTGCCGTGCCGGTGGATCGGGAACGGATTCGTCGCGCGGTTGCGGAGATTCTCGACGCACTCGGCGAAGACGTTTCGCGACCTGGTTTGGCCAGAACACCGGAACTTGTTGCCGATGCGTATGCCGAACTCGTTTTCGGACTCGATGAGAACCCCGTGGAGTACTTGGCGGAGGGCATCCCGTTCGAGGGAAATGCCGAAGCCGTGATTATGAGCGACATCGCTGTGCGCTCATTGTGCGAGCATCACTTGCTCCCCTTCACGGGGCGAGCACATGTGGCGTATGTTCCCGGAGACCGAATCGTTGGCTTGGGCAAGATTCCTCGCGTCGTGCATGCGTTGGCTGCGCGTCCACAAATTCAAGAACGCTTGACCGATGACATCGCGACCACCTTTGAACGCGGACTCGCGCCACGCGGAGTGCTGGTGGTCATCGAATCAACACATCAGTGCGTGACGGCACGAGGTTCACAAGAAATTCATGCGTCGACCGTGACCGTCGCCTCGCGTGGCTCGCTGACCGATCCGGCTGCCCGAGCCGAGATCATGGGCATGTTCGGAGTGGGCAGTCGTGACTGAGCAACTGTTGACCGCCGAGCGAGCGGTCATCATGGGCATCGTCAACATGACCGTTGATTCGTTTAGTGACGGTGGCAAGTTTGTCGACCACGACCGGGCCGTGGCTCACGCACTTGATTTGGTATCCGCGGGAGCGGACATCATCGACGTGGGTGGCGAGTCCACGCGTCCCGGTGCGACGCGAGTTCCCCATGAGGTCGAACGTGCGCGCGTGGTACCTGTCATTGCCGAACTGTCCTCCCGGGGCGTCGCCGTGAGTGTCGACACTCTCAACGCGTCAACAGCTCAGGCTGCGGTGGAGGCCGGGGCGCGATTTGTCAACGATGTCTCTGGCGGGCTCGCCGACGAGCAGATGCTACGAACCGTGGCACAGTCCACGGCGGTCTACATTGCGGGCCACTGGCGAGGAACCCCTGCCACCATGAACTCGATGGCAACCTATGACGACGTTGTCGGCGAGGTTAGTGCAGAACTCGCTCAGCGGGTGGATGCCCTGCGCGCGGCAGGCGTGTCGAATGAGCGCATCGTGCTCGACCCGGGGCTCGGATTCGCCAAGACCTCGGTTCACAACTGGCTGTTGTTGACCCACCTGAACGAGCTCCGTGAGCTGGGATTTCCTGTGCTCGTGGGAGCCTCGCGCAAACGATTTATCGCTGAACTCCTGCCGGAGGGAGCACCCATGCACGACCGGGATCTGCCGTCGGCGCTC
>RFQD01000078.1 GCA_009925875.1 Microbacteriaceae bacterium
GTCGGTGAAGGTGACCATCGAGTGCACGATGGACTGCGGATGGACCACGACGTCGATGCGGTCGTAGGGCACCCCGAACAGCAGGTGTGTCTCGATCAACTCCAAGCCTTTGTTGACCAGGGAGGCCGAATTCAAGGTGTTCATCGGGCCCATGTTCCAGGTGGGATGAGCACCGGCCTGCTCGGGCGTCACCGACTCCAGGTCGGCGGCCGACCAGCCCCGAAAGGGACCCCCCGAGGCGGTGAGCACGAGACGCCGCACCTCCGCATGCGTGCCGCTCACCAAACATTGCGCGAGAGCAGAATGTTCCGAGTCGACGGGGACAATTTGGCCGGGCTTGGCAAGACGGGTCACCAGCGCACCGCCGACGATGAGGCTCTCCTTATTCGCGAGGGCGAGTGTTTTTCCCGTTTCGAGAGTTGCCAAGGTGGGACCGAGCCCGACGGATCCCGTTATTCCGTTGAGCACCACGTCGGCGTCGACGGATCTGACGAGGGCTTCCGCATCGCGATGGCCGACCGCCGTGTGCACCACTCCGAAGCGCGTCGCTTGAGCGTCCAGCGCGTCGCGGTTCGATCCGACAGCAAGACCCACCACCTCAAAGCGTTCCGGGTTGGCGGCGATGACATCGAGAGCCTGTGTCCCAATAGACCCGGAACTTCCCAAAATGATGACGCGGCGCATGTTTCAATCCTCCCACCGACTTATTGCCCTCACCGCACTGCGTCATAGACTGAGCACATGTCGACAATTTCGCTCAGCTCTCCGTCAATCGTTCAGGAACGCAAGGTTGTCACCGCGATTCCCGGTCCG
This sequence comes from Microbacteriaceae bacterium, assembly GCA_009925875.1. Lineage (GTDB taxonomy): Bacteria > Actinomycetota > Actinomycetes > Actinomycetales > Microbacteriaceae > RFQD01. Next base: position 814 of record RFQD01000078.1, read on the forward strand.
AAGTCGCAGGCCATGCACGAGCGACGAAAGCAGGTCGTTCCTCCCGGAGTTGGCGCTGCTCTGCCGGTCTACATCGATTCGGCGTTCGGCTCCATCGTGGTCGACATCGACGGAAATCACTTCATTGACTTTGCGACCGGCATCGGGGTGACGACGATTGGGCACACGAACAGTGCCGTTGCGGCAGCCGTGAGCGACCAAGTCCACTCGTTCACGCACACGTGCTTCACTGTTACGCCATATGAAGAGTATGTCCGGGTCGCCGAGCTTCTCGTCGAGCACACTCCCGGAAAGCACGCAAAGCGCGTGATGCTGGTCAATTCGGGTGCCGAAGCCGTGGAGAATGCGGTCAAGATTGCCCGCAAACACACAGGAAAATCGGGTATCGGCGTGCTCGACCACGCGTACCACGGTCGCACCAACCTGACGATGACCATGAACTTCAAGAACGCGCCGTACGCCACGGGCATGGGTCCGACCGCCGGCGGTGTTTTCCGGGCACCGGGATCGTATCCCTTCCACGATGGTCTGTCGGGAGTCGAGGCCGCCGAACGTACTATTTGGTACTTCGAAAAGTTGGTCGGAGCCCAAGACCTTGCCTGCATTATTGCCGAACCCATTCAGGGCGAAGGTGGATTCATCGTGCCCGCTGATGGGTATCTCACCCACCTGCAGGAATGGTGCACCGCGAACAACGTGGTCTTCATTGCGGACGAAGTCCAGTCAGGCATGGCGCGCACGGGCACATACTTCGCCAGTGAGCACTTCGGTCTCGTGCCCGACCTGATGACCGTGGCCAAGGGAATCGCCGGAGGAATGCCACTCGCCGGAGTTGTTGGTCGAGCAGACATCATGGACGATGTTCTCCCCGGCGGTTTGGGGGGAACGTTCGGCGGTAACCCCGTCTCGTGTGCCGCATCCATCGCCGTATTTGACGAAGTCGCCACGCATGACCTCACGGCTCACGCTCAGCGCGTGGAAGCACGACTCGGTGGCGGACTGAAAAAGTTGGCTGAGAAGTATCCCGTTATTGGCGAAGTTCGCGGCAAAGGAGCCATGTTGGCCATCGAGCTCGTGGAACCGGGGACCAAGAAGCCGAATCCGTCCGCCGTCACGGCATTGATTGCGTTTGGTGCCGCGCACGGGCTGCTCCTGTTGTCGGCGGGATCGTCGTACAACGTGTTGCGATTCCTACCCGCGGTAACCATGTCCGACGACCTCATCGACGACGCCCTGTCGGTGTTGGATCAAGGACTCGCATCGCTGTGACGTCGCCGGCGAGCGAAACGTGCTCCGTTGCCGATTCGCACGAACTCGCCGTTCTGACCCGGAGTGGCTTTATCGAATCGCGTCACGCCGGTAGTGCCGTCGTTCTCGACGGCGTGAGTGGCGACATCACGACGTCACTCGGCAATCCCCTCGCTCCCGTGTTTCCGCGGTCGGCAATGAAACCGTTTCAAGCCGTGGCGATGCTCACGTCGGGTGCACCCCTCTCCGGGGAGTTTGCCGCGCTCTCCACGGCGAGCCACACAGGATCTGCCGAACACGTTCGACTCGTCACCGCATTACTCGACGAGCACGGCCTCACGGAAGATCAGCTGGCGTGCCCCGTCGACATGCCAAGTGATCGAGACATGGTGACCGAAATCACTCGAGGATTCGGCCAAGCTCAACGGCGGTACATGAATTGCTCCGGGAAGCACGCGGCGATGCTCGTCACCTGCGCGGTGAACGGGTGGCCACTCGAGGGGTACCTTGACCCTGGGCATCCATTGCAACGGGTAATTCTCGAGACAGTCGAAGGCTTCATTGGCGAACCCATCAGCGCTGCGGGAATCGACGGCTGTGGCGCGCCGGTCTATGCGATGAGCCTCGTGGCACTCGCACGCGGGATACGCCGAGTCGGACGGGCGCAGGCGGACGCGACGGACGAACGCGACCGCGCCGCCGCCGTGTTGCGCGATGCCGTGATCGCGCATCCCTTCGTGACGGGTGGTGCGGGCGAGCATGACACGGCCATCGTGTCGCAGCTGGGTGTATTTGCTAAGCGTGGCGCCGAGGGCGTGATGGTCGTGAGCGCGCACGAGGGAACCACGGTTGCACTCAAGGTACTCGACGGCAACCTGCGGGCCGCCGGACTCGTCGCTGTGCGTCTCCTGGAAAATGCGGGGGTCGTGGATGCCGACGATGCCGTGCGCGTGCGGGAACTGTTTCACACCACCGTGCTCGGTGGCGGCATTCCCGTGGGTGAGTTACGCACGACCGTCTGAATGCCTCGGCGGGATACCGAGGCCCGTGGGATGTCGTCGAGATATAGGGATTTGCTCGCTGGACCGACCCTCATAATGCGGAATCCTTTGTTTTTTTGCTTTTTTGATATGGAATTCGTCGCACGGCGTGGTTATAGTGAACTGAACCCGCCACTGCGGGCCCTGTTTTGCGATGGAGAAACCCATGAAAATCGCCGTGCCCACCGAAATCAAGAACAACGAATTCCGGGTTGCCATCACGCCCGCTGGCGTGCACGACCTCGTTTCACACGGGCACGAGGTTCTCGTTCAGTCGGGTGCCGGAGTGGGATCATCCATTTCGGATGAGGCCTACTCCTCCGCCGGTGCGCGTATCGTCGCGGATGCCGCGGCTGCCTGGTCGAACGCGGACATGGTGCTCAAGGTGAAGGAGCCCATCGCATCGGAATATGCCCACTTTCGCCCCGGTCTCGTGCTGTTTACCTTTCTTCATTTGGCCGCCGAACCCGAGCTCACACACGCGTTGCTTGATGCGCACGTCACGGGCATCGCCTACGAGACCGTGCAACTACCCAATCGCGCGCTCCCGTTGCTCGCACCGATGAGCGAGGTGGCAGGGCGTTTGGCGCCGATCGTGGGAGCCAGCGCAATGCTCAAGCCCAACGGTGGTCCGGGGCTACTCGTTCCCGGAGTCCCGGGCACACATCCGGCCAAAGTTGTTGTTCTCGGCGGTGGTGTCGCCGGAACAGCGGCCGTTGCTGTGGCGTCCGGCATGGGCGCGGATGTCACGGTTCTCGACACGAACCTCTTCCGCTTGCGCGAACTCGACGCGCTGTACAACGGTCGAATCAAGACGATTGCCTCGAATGCCTTCGAGATTGACCGGGCCCTGATTGACGCCGATCTCGTCGTGGGCTCTGTGCTGATTCCCGGTGCGAAAGCGCCGAAATTGGTGAGTAACGAACTCGTGAGTCGCATGAAACCCGGGAGTGTGCTGGTTGACATTGCCGTTGATCAAGGCGGATGTTTCGCCGATACCCATGCGACAACGCACGCCGACCCCACGTTCACCGTTCATGAATCCCTCTTTTATTGTGTTGCCAACATGCCCGGCGCCGTTCCTCACACGTCGACATATGCGCTGACAAACGCGACGCTGCCCTATGCGCGACTCATCGCCAACCGCGGGTGGAAGGATGCCCTGCTTGCCGACTCATCTCTGAAGCTCGGGCTCAACACCCACGATGGGCAGCTCGTCAACGAACCCGTCGCGGCTGCTCATGGGCTGACCTACTCGCAACTCGATTCGGCGTTCGTTTAAGTTGGGTATCGGCCCGACGTGATTCCCCCTCGAAGTCGGTGATAACCGCCGTCGGGAAGCAGCAGGATGCGCTCACCGTCGGATACGGGCGGGACCGGTGTGTGGGGCCGCAGGAGCAGGCGCGCATCTGCAGGTGAGATGCGCCCGTTGACGAGAATCGCCGCGTTGCGGGTCAGGGTCAGAAACTCGTGCAGGCGCTCTCCCCATTCGGCCGCGCTCGCACGCGCCACGAAGGTGCCGGCACGATTATCCAATGTCTCGGCAATACTGCCGCGAGCCGAAATTTCGACAACACGGGTCTCGATCGGTTGCCGGATGCGCGCGGTCCCCGATTCGTCGAATTGCACGCGTGACCAGTCGTGAGCATTCTCCTCATGAAACGGCACGTGAACGACGTCGCCCTTCCAGTGCGCGCGACCGGGCAGTTCTGAACTCACCAACCGGAGTCGCTGCGCGCACACGGAAGACAAGCGTGTCGCCCACGGTCCATCCGCATCACACGCCACGACAATCCGGTCACCACCGGCATCGCGCATCTTTGCCATCAGGCGCTCGCTCAACACGTCACGAACATCCGGCTCCAGCAGCGACATCATGCGTTCGAGTCCGTCGAGAAACACCATGTCTCGGTGGGTCGACGTCGACTCGGAGCGGGGCAATCCTCGGTCTCGGCACCGCGTGTCGAGCCAATCCCACATGTCCATGACGTCATCGATGAGATGCGCTTCCCACCGCGACGCCGGCTCTGATTCTCTCATCGTGAGCGCCAGAGAACGCAGGGTCGACGTTCGACCCGAGCGTGCCGGTCCCGAGATGAGGAGCTGCCCCTCCTCGTGAGGTCGGTACCATGCGGACTCCCAGCGCTGACGAGTGAGCGCATCCACGACGCCGACGCACAGTTCGACATCACGTGGGGTTTCGTCTCCCGGAGAACCGTTGGGATTACCCGGCGGGGCAAGCCGGGGAAAGAGTTGCGCAACGTCACGCGAAATTTTTGCGGGCAGGGGCGGAGTCCACACGCGTCGGACGGAGACGTCTGGCCTTCCGGGTGATGCCAACACGGTGGCCGGCGACTCACCGCGCGTGCGAGGTGGGGACATGTGCACAATGGTCGGGGACGCTCCCATGTGAGAGACAACCGCGTGACCGGGCTGACGCAGTGCACGGTGCGCGCTGGCATCCCCGATGAGAAAGACGCTTTCCCGCGGAGTGAGCGTTCGAAAGGCGACGCGGAGCGCAACGTTTGCCAGGATGTCCTCCGAGATACTCGAGGACGCGCGTTGCGTACTCAGAACCAGATGCACTCCGAGGGCCCGACCTCGTGCGGCAATGTCCACGACCACTGACACGGCGCGCGGATGCGCCACCGATGTGGCGCGAAATTCATCAAGAATCACGACGAGGTGCGAAAGGGCCGCACGGGACCGACCGGACCGCAGCACTTGCTCGCGCCGCGACATCTCCACCTCGAGCCCAACGAGTGCGCGATCAATCGCCCCCTCGTCAAGATCAGTCGCGAACCCCACACAGTGAGGCCACGACTCGAGATCAGAGAAGTCGATGCCGCCCTTAAAGTCGATTATCGCGAGCTCGAGCGTCGAGGCGTCGCACTGCTCAGCCAGCCGAGACAACCAATTGACGAGGAATGTTGTTTTACCGCTGCCCGTCGTGCCGGAAACAACCATGTGCGCGCCAGACTCAAGCAGATTGAGATGGAACGGCTTACCCGAGCGTGTAAGGCCGACCTCCACGTCGAATGCGACGACGCTCGGCGCTGAGTCGTCCGACTGCACGTTCACCCGCCAACGTGCTTCTGCACCCGCCTCGTCACCGTGCGCAAGTAGTGAAGGAATCATCGATTCACAGTCGCCGGTGAACCACCATACGTGCGCCGTGATGGCTCGGACCAGGGACCGTCGCGCGCGCACGTCACCGACGATGTGGAGGCCGTCACGCAGACCAATCAAAACGGGCAACCCGGCATCGTCTGTCCCGATGCGGATTCGCGGCTCGATCGTGGCGATCGGGTCGTCTGACGTGAGATCCCCGCCCAGATA
>RFQD01000079.1 GCA_009925875.1 Microbacteriaceae bacterium
CGTTTCGACCAGAATCAACTCGCGCGGAATGACTCGCAGAGCCTCGCGTAATTGCTCGTTCTTTGTGAACGTGATGGTTCCCGAAAACGAGAGAAACCAGCCGTGATCGGCAGCGATGCGGGCCATGTCAGCGTCGCCCGAGAAGCAGTGAAAGACAGTGATGTCGGGAGCTCCGACGCGGAGCAACGTCGCAATTACGTCCTCGTGCGCATCCCGGTCATGAATCTGCATGGCAATGTCGTGTTTCTTTGCCAGTCCGATGTGCGCCTCGAACGAATACTGCTGGGCCTCTCGCCCATCGGGACCGGTGCGAAAGTAGTCCAGTCCGGTCTCGCCGATGGCGCGCGTTCGAGGCAGAGCAGCCAAATCGTCAATGCGCGCGAGGGCCACATCGAGGGTGCCGGCCGCTGCGTAATTCGGTGCCTCGTTGGGGTGAATCGCCACGGCGGCCAGCATGCGCGGTTCGGTGGCCGCGGTTTGTGCGGACCATTCCGAGGTCGGAACATCGCCACCGACCTGAATCACGCCAATGACACCGACCTCCGCGGCGCGGTGAACGTGCTCGTGAAAGTCGAGGGGATGATCGCCATCGGCTATTTCCAGGTGCGTGTGATTGTCATACACCGCCACGGGCAAGGGTTCGGGGGCAGGCGGATAGGACAGGTCGCGCGTCTGGCCATGCTCCGCGGTCGTCTCGCGATGCCGGATATATGCCGATTCAGACATATACCTATTCCGTGCTTGTTTCGGGGGCGGTTTCGGCGGAATTTTCGGGGGCGGTTTCCGCGGAATTTTCGGGGGCGGTTTCCGCGTCGATGCGCGGAAACAGGTGCTCCAAACTCGACACTCGAGTACCCGTCGGAAGCTGACCCCAGCGACCCGCGTCGCGAACCGGCTGGTCGTCGAGAACACCCATCGAGTCGTGAGCGCCAAGGGCAGACCAGAGTTTCGACGTCGCCTTCGGGATGATCGGCGAGAGCGCGACCGACAACGCGCGCAAACCCTCTGCACACGTGTTCAGCACGGTGGCCAATCGATCCGCTTGCGCCGGGTCTTTCGCCAGTGCCCACGGGGCCTGCTCGGTGATGTACCCATTGAGGGCATCGACCAGCGTCCACACGCTCGCGATTGCTTCGTGAATCGCAAGTCGATTGATGGCGTCGTCAGCTTGCGCCACGGCGGCCAAGGCGACATCGGCGATGGCCTGATCTGCGGGGAGAACATCCACCGCGGCCGGAATGACACCGTCGAAGTATTTCTGCGTCATCGCGATGACCCGCGACGCGAGGTTGCCAAACCCGTTGGCGAGTTCCGCCTGGTAGCGGGCCGAGAGGTCTTCCCACGAGAACGACCCGTCTTGCCCGAACGCGATGGCGCTCAAGAAGTAGTAGCGAAACGCATCCGAACCGAACGTGTCGGTGATGTCGTTCGGGGCGATACCGGTGAGTTTGGATTTCGACATCTTTTCGCCACCCACGAGCAACCAGCCGTGACCGAACACCTGGTGTGGCACTTCGATACCGGCGGCCATCAGCATGGCTGGCCAGATGACGGCGTGAAAGCGAAGGATGTCTTTGCCCACGATGTGCGTCGCAGGCCAGAGCGTGGCGAGCTTGGCTTCGTCGGATCCGTAGCCGGCCGCGGTGATGTAGTTGAGCAGCGCATCAAACCACACGTACACCACGTGAGACTCGTCCCACGGAAGCTTGATGCCCCAGTCGAAGGTGCTGCGCGAAATCGAAAGGTCGGAGAGTCCTTGACGAACGAATTGGATGACCTCGTTGCGAGCCGATTCGGGTTGCACAAAATCCGGCCGCGCCTCGTACAGGTCGAGTAGTGCCTGCGTGAACTCGCTCATGCGAAAGAAGTAGTTCTTTTCGTGCAGAATTTCGACGGGCTTCGAATGGATGGCGCACACCTGCTGCCCCGCATATTCCCCGGTTCCGTCAACGAGGTCGCTCGACTGTTTGTACTCTTCGCAGCCGACGCAGTAGGCACCCTCGTACTCTCCGGTGTAAATGAAACCCTTGTCGTGCAGCAATGACAAGAACTTCTGCACGTTGTCTTCGTGGCGGGACTCGGTGGTGCGAATGAAATCGTCATTCCGAATGTCAATGGTCGTGAGCAGCGGTTTCCATGCACTCTCGACTAGACGATCGGCCCACTCTTGTGGGGTGGCTCCATTGGCCGTCGCGGTGCGAAGAATTTTCTGTCCGTGTTCATCGGTTCCGGTGAGCAACCACGTGTCGTCCCCGGCTTGCCGATGCCAGCGCGCGAGAACATCCGCCGCAACTTCGGTATAGGCGTGACCGATGTGCGGCACGTCGTTGACGTAGAAAATCGGCGTCGTGACGTAGAAGTGGGAGCGCGAAGACATGCCTAGAGTCTAAATCTTGGGGCGCGCGGCCAACGCACCCTGGTAGAGCTCCCGCTTGCGCACGCCGGTCAGTTGCGCGACCTGCGCGCACGCCTCGTTGAGCCCAACGCCATCCTGCGTGAGCCGGGTCACTTCGGCGAGCGCATCCGCCAGGGTCACGGATGCCCCCGCCGTCGCTCCTCCGATGACCACAACAATTTCGCCGCGCACCTCGTCGCGTGCCCACTCCGCTATCTCGCCGAGGGGCCCGCGCTTGACTTCTTCGAACATCTTGGTGAGCTCGCGGCAGACGGCAACGGGGCGATCCGCGCCCAGCGCATCCCGTGCATCGGCGAGCGATTGTGCAATTCGGTGCGGACTCTCGAAGAACACCATGGTGCGGGGTTCTCGTGACAAGGCGGCGAAGGCGGCTCGTCGTTCGGACGGTTTGCGCGGCAGGAACCCTTCAAACGTGAACCGATCGGTGGGGAGCCCCGAGACGGCGAGCGCCGTGATGACCGCCGACGGTCCGGGAATGACCGACACGCGCACCCCCGCCTCGACGGCGGCGCGCACGAGAACGAATCCGGGATCGCTCACGGTGGGCATTCCGGCGTCGCTCAGAACGAGCAGATCCGTTTCGGCGGCGAGGGCGACGAGTTCCGCCACGCGGGCCGTCTCGTTGTGCTCGTGCAACGCGACGAGTTTGGGGCGGTTGGTTACACGAGCAACTTCGTCGTCGTTCTCGTGTCTTCGCACGCCACGACCGTGGCCGACTCGAGCACGTCGCGCAGTCGTGCCGATACGTCACCAAGGTTTCCGATCGGAGTGCCGCCGAGAATAATCACATCGTTCAGTCTGCCAGTCGCGCGTAGCTAGGCTTGAGGGCGTGTCCACGTCAGCCGCACACGCACGCATGCGCACCGGATCTCTTGTCGATGAGTGGTGGAGCCGACTGATCAGCTCCCCGCAACGGGCTCGCCTGTGGTTCTGGGGTGGCCCGGTGGGTGTCACGATTTTTGCCCTGTTGTTGCGCACAATCGGGCTCGGGAATCCGCACTCTCTCGTGTTCGACGAGACGTTTTATGTGAAAGACGCGTGGACGCTGTTCAACTTGGGTTACGAATCGACGTGGCCCGAAAACACCGACCCGGTGTTCAACACGGGTGGTGCCGACACGTTCAACACGGTGGCGTCGTTTGTCGTGCATCCACCGTTCGGTAAATGGCTCATCGCCCTCGGCATGGCTCCGAGTGCGGGCATCGACCCGTTGGGGTGGCGCATCGCGGTTGCCCTCGCGGGCACGCTGTCCGTGTTCCTGCTCATTCTTATTGCGCGACGCCTCACCGGATCCACCCTGATGGGGTGCATTGCGGGATTCCTGTTGGCCATTGATGGTCAGGCAATCGTGCTCTCACGCGTGACCATTCTGGACGGATTACTCACCACAGCCGTGTTGACTGCCGCTTATTTTGTGTTGCGTGATCGCGCGTGGATTCGGGCGCACGACCATGCCACGTTCTGGCGACCCTGGCTTCTCGCGGCCGGAGTCACTTTCGGGCTCGCCTGCGGCATCAAATGGTCGGGCGTCTATATCCTCGCCTTTTTCGGCATCTGGGTCGTCGTGATGGACATCGTTGACCGCCGTTCTGCCGGTTTGCCATGGTTTCCCCGCCCGAGCATTGCCCGCTCGATTGGGGCGTTCATTCTTCTCGTCCCGACGGCCGCGATCGTGTATCTCACGACGTGGACCGGATGGATTGTGACCTCCGGTGGGTACGATCGCGATTGGTATACGGCGCACGCCGACCTGCGTTGGACCGGCGCACTTGCGTGGGTTCCCGAATGGTTTCAAGCTTTGTGGGATTATCACCGGCAAGCGTACGAGTTCCACGTTGGTCTGACCGCATCGCACCCGTATCAGACGAGTCCGCTGACGTGGCTGTTGGCCGTTCGGCCCACCAGCATGTTTTTCGAAAGCTCAAAACTCGGCGAAAGCGGCTGTGGCTTCACCGAATGCGCGTCGGCCATCACGCCCATCCCTAATCCGGTCATCTGGTATGCCGCCGTCATCGCACTGGGCTGGCTGATCTACCGAATGATTCGTCGACCGGATTGGCGATACGGCTTCGTTCTCGTCGGGGTGGCCGCCGGCTATCTGCCGTGGCTCATGTACCTCAATCGCACGGTATTTCAGTTCTATTCGATTGTGTTTGAGCCGTTCCTCATTCTCGCGCTCGTCTTCGCGTTGGCCCACGTGTGGGGGTCCCGGGGCGATCCCCGACCGCGACGCGAAAGCGGCGTGCGATTTGTGGCTGTGTTCTGTCTGCTCAGCTTGATTGTCAGTCTTTTCTTTATCCCGATTTGGACGGGCATGCAGGTTCCTTTCTGGTTCTGGCAAGCCCACATGTGGATGCCCAGCTGGATCTAACTCAGGCGTCACAGCCCTAGCCGACGGCGATGAATCGTCCTAGGCTCACAGTCGTGACCGCCTATGTCTCCGCCTTTGACTTGTTTTCGCTCGGTCTCGGACCTTCGAGTTCGCACACGGTCGGGCCGATGCGGGCCGCCGCGGCGTTCGCGCGACGAGTTCGTGACGAGGGCGTTCTCGATTCGGTAACCCGGGTGCACTGCATCCTGTTCGGTTCGCTGGGGTCAACCGGCCGCGGCCACGGAACGCCGAGTGCGGTGGTCGCGGGTCTGAGCGGTTTGGCTCCCGAAACGGCCGAGCCGAACCTCGTGCGCGGTGCTTGGGAGCGACTGGACGACAACCCCACGGTTCTCTTGGCGGGCGAACACGCGGTGTTCTTTGCCCGAGACGACGTGGAGTTTCAACCGCGCACCCGACTGCCCGGTCACGCGAACGCGTTGCAGTTCACGGCACGGGATGAACACGACAGCGTGGTTCTCGAGGAAACCTATTTCTCAATTGGCGGCGGATTCATTCTGCGCGACGGTGACTCTGCCGATCGGACGTCGCACGAGTGGCCGTTGCCGTTTGACGATGCCGCCACGCTCATGCGAATCTGCGAAGAGCGCCAGCTGACGATTGCGGAGGTCGCGGCGCTCAACGAGCTTTCTGTGCACTCGGAGGAGGAACTCACCGAGCGCCTCGACCTCATATGGTCGACCATGCGCGAATGTGTGCGTGCGGGACTCGATGGGAGTGGTGAGTTACCCGGAGGGCTCCATGTGCAGCGACGGGCCGCGGCACTGCGCGCAAATCTTGACGCGGTGCGCAACCCGGACCACGACACAACGACGGAGTGGTTGCACGCGTTTGCTCTCGCGGTGAACGAGGAGAACGCCGCCGGTGGACGGGTCGTGACCGCACCGACGAACGGTGCCGCCGGAATTGTGCCCGCGGTGGCCATGTACGCGCTGCGATTTACCCCCGGCGTCACCGAGACCGACATTCGCACGTACCTGCTCACGGCGACGGCAATCGGGTCCTTGTTCAAGGCCAATGCGTCCATCTCCGGTGCGGAGGCCGGATGTCAGGGAGAAATCGGGCCGGCGTGCGCGATGGCGGCCGCGGGATTGTGTGCGGTTTTGGGTGGCACTCCCCGACAAATCGAGAACGCCGCGGAGATTGCCATGGAACATCACCTCGGGTTGACGTGTGACCCCATTGGTGGGCTCGTGCAGGTTCCGTGCATCGAGCGCAACGCCATCGCGTCGACGACAGCGGTCAGCGCGGCTCGCCTCGCCCTGCACGGTGATGGCACCCACCTCGTGTCACTCGACGCCGTGATCGAAACGATGCGTCAAACGGGGCTCGACATGAACACGAAGTACAAAGAGACGAGTGAAGGCGGACTCGCGGTCAACGTCATCGAGTGCTAGCCCAGCCTCAGACTGATGGGTGCTCGATGTCGAGCGCGCGACGCTGGCCTCCGGACAGCGAGCCGACCGGCTTGTCGCGCTTCTCCTCCAGTCCGAACAATCGGATCAGGTGCTCAGCGCGCTCGCGGGTCTCGGGCAGTGGCAGGTCGTAGAGCAGACCGGAGAAGCGCAGGTTCTCCCACACCGAG
>RFQD01000080.1 GCA_009925875.1 Microbacteriaceae bacterium
GCTGATCGGGCTTCTGCTACTCGTGCCCTTGCATCCGCGATTCAAGCGGTAGGGACGACGGCCCAGCGCCACATCATCAGAATCGTCACGCCAAAGCCGACCACAAAGTTAATCGCGAGGAAGAAGCGCCAGCCCCCGTGTGCTCGCTCGCAGTCGTCATCGGCGAGGTTGCGGTAGGGCCAACACATGCCGATGTAGGGAACCGCGAAGAACGCGGCGTAGAAAACGGGCCACGACGCGGCCCAGCCCAAGCCGGCGGCAACCGCGAGCAAGAGTCCCGCGAGCGCATACTCGGCGATGGCTAATCGCGTGGTTCGCTTCGCTCCGAGAGCCGTCGCAATAGAGGAAAGCTGTGCGTCCCGGTCCGCCTTGATGTCTTGAACGGCACCGAATGCATGCGATGCCGTTCCCCACAAGAAGAACGCAATCAAGATCAGCCACCGAGCCGGGGTAAAAACAGCACCTGCCAAAACCAACCCGAAGATCGCAGGACTCACAAAGTGCATGCTCGAGGTCACGGAATCGACAAACGGAATCTCCTTGAACCGCAGACCCTTGATTGAGTAGGCAACCACGGCGAAGAGGCTGATGGCCAGGACGACCCACGAGAGGGGATTTCCCATCACGACGAGGGCAATCACAAAGGGAACCGTGATGACGACCACGGCCCACAGCATGGGTCGGTGGTATCTCTGAGCCAAGACCGCCCCCTCGACACCTCCCTTACGCGGATTGCGCATGTCCGACTCATAGTCAAAAACATCATTGATTCCATACATGGCCACGTTGTACGGAATCAAAAAAAACACGGTGCCGACGAGAAACGCGACATCAATCTGACGGGCGGTCATCAGATACGCGGCGGCGAACGGGAACGCCGTGTTGACCCAAGAGAGCGGGCGCGAGGACACGAACAACGTTTTCAGAAAAGTCATCGCGCATCCTTTCGCGTGCCCAGAACGCTGACGCACATCACGATTACCGCGACGGCGATTGTGTAGGCGAAGTCCTCGATTGGCGCGAGACCGATTCGCACACCCGAAATACGTGTGTCGTCGTAGGCCACGAGCCCCGCGCCGATAATGACGTTGTCAAAGATTGCGGTCATGACGAGTGTGACAGTCAGCGTAAGTCCGAGCGTTCGCCACGGCATGCGACGACCAATGAGTAAGGCGGTAACGCCGAGCGCGACAACAATCACGCCCAGAAAAACCATGTTGAGAGTGACGTACGTCATGCGTCTCCCTGGTCGAAACCGGGGGCTTGCTTCTGCGCGCGGCTTCGCCAGAACCCAAACACGTTCAAAGTGACGTAACTCAGCAGCGCGAGAAAGAAGACTTCTTCAATCGGCACCTCGGGCGCTATGACGATTCCGATCATCCAAGACGATTCGCCCCGAAAAAAGATGCCGTTTGCCACTCCCGCGATATCCCACGCAAGAAGGAACGCAATGCTGATTCCCATTGCAATTCCCGCACGGCGGGCGTCGTGCCAAAAACTCAGCGCGAAACGTCGGTCCAGCAAAATCATTCCGGCGAGGGAAATGAGGAGCGCGGAAATGTAAACAAACGTCATCGATCTACCGTGGGAAACAACGGCTCCGGGAGCGGCTCTGTCGACGTATCACCGCGAAGTCGCTTCACCAAAACCTCGGCACTGATGAGACACATGGGAAGTCCGATTCCTGGAATCGTCGAGCCGCCCACGTAGAAAAGCCCGTCGACTTTTTTGCTGATGTTGCCGGCACGGAAAAAGGCGCTCTGGGACAGCACGTGGCTGGGACCGAGGGCCGTTCCGCGCCACGCGTTCAGGTCGGCGGCGAAGTCGGCGGGACCAACGGTGCGTCGAACAATGATGCGCTGCGCCAAATCGGGAATTCCTGCCCATTCGCTAATCTGAGCAATCACGCGATCGGCGACTTCTTCGACCACTGCGTCGCCGGCGCCGTCGACGCCCCCACGACCAATAGTTGGATCGGCCGGAACCGGGATGAGGATAAACAGATTTTCGTCACCCTGCGGCGCAACATGTGCGTCGGTTGCGCTCGGCATACACACGTACACGGACGCGGGATCCGGGATAGATGTCGGCGCGTTAAAAATGCGTCCGAAGTTGTCGTTCCAGTCGGTCGTGAAGAAGAGATTGTGGTGGATGAGCTGCGGGAGCCGGCCCTTCACGCCGAGATAGACCAACACCGCGCTCGGTCCGGGTACCCGTTTGTCCCACCACTCCTGGTCATACGTCTGAAGCTCACGCGGAAGCAACGAGGTTTCCGAGAAGTGCAAGTCCGCTGCCGAAATCACAACGTCGGCATTGAGGGTACGTAACGCAGCACCCTCGAGATATTCGACGCCCGTGACCGCAGCCTTCCGCGAGCGAGCTGCCGAGTTAACGCTCGTCAGGATGCGCGTGACGGGTGCGTTCGTCAGAATCTCGACACCCTCATCCCGGGCAAGCTTCTCGATTGTGTGGATGACCCGATTGAATCCACCATCGGCATACAGCACGCCGTCCTCAAGGTCGAGATAACTCATGAGGTGATACATGCTCGGAGTGATGAAGGGCGATGAACCCAAAAACACGGCCGGATAGCCAAGGATTTGACGCAAACGCGGATCGCGCACGTGGCGTCCCGCAAACTCTGCGAGAGACACGCGTAACAGCCGAATAAGTTTGCCGGCTCGACGCAACACATCTGGACGAACGAGGGGGCCAAACTTTTCGAAGCTCGTATAGAGGAAACGCTTCTTTGCTATCTCGTAGGTGTCGCGGGCGGAGTCAAGATACTTCTCCATTTTCGGCCGACTCCCGGGCTCGAGTTGCTCAAACAGCGCGAGGTTGGCTTCTCGATCGGCTCGGACGTCAACCGGGCGAGACGGAAACTGCTGATCGTCTTCAAAGAGGACGCGGTACCCGGGATCAAGTTTTGACAGCGAGATTTGCTCATCGCTCGAGGTGCCGAGGAGTTTGTAAAAGTGATCAAAAACTTCCGGCATGAGGTACCAGGACGGTCCCGTATCAAATCGGAATCCATCTTTTTCCCAGGTTCCCGCCCGCCCCCCGACCGATTGGTGTGCTTCACACAGCGTGACGTCGTAGCCGTCGCGTGCGAGCAAGGCGGCCGAGGCGAGCCCCGCGATTCCTCCCCCAATAACCACGACTTTCTTCGACATCAGGACACCTTTCCACACCACGCTGCGACCGCAAGCCAGAATTTTGTCACCGTCGGCACGCTCACCCGCGTTGTCCGAAGCCTAGCTGCCGGAGTGGAGGCAATTCGGCGATTAAGGGCGGCGAACAAAGACTGCGCCAAGGCCACGGCGCGTCTACTCGAACGAGGCAAATCGGGCACGATGGAACGCGATAGGGCCAAATCTTTCTCGATGTTCGCAACGAGTTGATCCTTATCTGCGTCCGTCAAATTCTCAAGGTCGACGCCGGGAAAGTAGCTACGCCCGAGATGATCAAAATCAGCCGACAGATCCCGCAGAAAATTCACCTTTTGAAAGGCCGCGCCGAGAGCGCGTGCGCCACGCACGAATTTTTCGTGCTCTTGTGCGGTGGTGGGTCGCTCGCGGAGGAAGGCCTGGAGGCACATGAGTCCCACAACCTCTGCCGAACCGTAAACGTAACGGTCAAATGACTCTGGGTCGTGGGTAGCCTCGGTGACGTCCGCTCGCATCGAGGCGAAAAAAGGACGCGTGAGGTCGACCTGAATACTGCATCGCCGTGCCGTGAGGGCAAAGGCGTGAATGATGAGGTTCGTGCTGTAACCGCTTTCCATCGCGGCTTCTGTCTCACGTTCGAAATCATCAAGCTGTTCGCGCACGCCCGAAGTGCTTAATCCTGCCTCCGCCGCAACTCCATCGACAATCTCGTCTGCAATCCGCACAAGACCGTAAATGTTCTCCACGTCTTGCCTCACACCGGCGCCCAAAAACGTGGCCGCCAACGAAAACGACGTGGAGTACTCGCGGATCACAAGAGACGCGGTTTCTTGCGCGATGCGGTTGTACAAGTCGGTCTGCGCGGTCATGCGCGACCCTCATCGGTAGGCTGGAGAGGCACGTTCCCACCCTAACCGTGAAGGACACATTGCTGTGACTGCTCCGCTGGCGACAGAGTTCGTTGTGTTGCTTGACGATGCCGGATCCCCCATCGGTCAGCACGACAAAGCGACGGTTCACTCCTCAGATACCCCTCTACACTTGGCTTTCTCGTGTCACGTTTTCAACTCCGAGGGCCTCCTCTTGGTCACTCGTCGGGCATTGAGCAAGACGGCGTGGCCCGGAGTATGGACGAACTCGTTTTGTGGACATCCCGGCCCCGGTGAATCGATCGAGGAAGCAATTGTTCGTCGGGCAAAGCGAGAGTTGAACATCGAGGTTCTCGACGTGCGCGCGGCACTTCCCGATTTTCGGTATCGGGCCGTCGATGCGTCGGGAGTAGTAGAGAACGAGATTTGCCCGGTATTTATCGCCACGACCACGTCAACGCCGTCACCAGCCGACGACGAGGTTGCCGAATTTGTCTGGGCGGACCCCGTGGCCCTGGCGCACGCCGTGACAGCGACGCCGTGGGCATTCAGTCCGTGGCTAACTTTGCAACTTCCTGCGCTGTCCAAGGCCGGTTTGCTGGATCGCTAAAAATTAGCCCCCGACGGACCCCGCATCGGTCACGCTGACGTCCGTGCGTTGAAAGTTCATGAACGATCGTGACGCCGTCGGACCTCGCTGTCCGTGATAGCGAGATTTGTAATCGGCAGATCCGTATGGCTTTTCTGCAGGCGACGAGAGCCGGAAAAAGCAAAGCTGGCCGATTTTCATGCCGGGCCACAGCTTTATCGGAAGCGTCGCCATGTTCGACAGCTCGAGAGTGACGTGACCGCTGAATCCCGGATCAATGAAGCCCGCGGTGGAGTGCGTAAGAAGACCCAGCCGACCCAGTGAACTCTTGCCTTCCAGTCGTGCGGCGACGTCATCGGGCAGAGTGACCTGTTCGTAGGTAGCACCCAACACAAACTCTCCGGGGTGCAAGATGAAGGGCTCGTTCGGGGCCACCTCGATCAATCGAGTGAGTTCGGGTTGATCTTCTGCCGGGTCAATGAACGGGTACTTGTGATTGTCAAACAACCGAAAATAGCGGTCAATACGCACGTCAATGCTCGAGGGTTGAATCATCGACGGGTCGTAGGGGTCTAACGCAACCCGGCCAGAGTCAAGCTCCGCGCGGATGTCACGGTCGGAAAGAAGCATGAGCGAAGTCTACCGAGGCTGCCGACCCACGCTACAGACCGGCAGTGCCGTGCGGCCTAAAAGGGGAGTGGGGCCTCATCTTCTATAAAGCCGGAGGTGTTCGATGTGAGACCTGCCATGAAGCGTTCAACGTCGGGATCGACAATAACGTCCGACGGACGAAGCGGCCGGGCGAGATAAAGCCCCTCGAGCGAGGTGATTCGGCTCAGCGCGACATAGGTTTGCCCCGGCGCGAATGTGCGGTTCCCGAGATCAATCAGGGCGCGGTCATAAGTCTGACCCTGCGATTTGTGGATTGTCACCGCCCAGGCCAGCCGCAGCGGAAACTGGGTGAACTCTGCCACCACGTTGCGCGACAGTTCTTTTGACTCGGTGTCGTAGCTGTACTGGTACTGCTCCCAGGTCGCAGGCTCGACCTCGTATTCGTGCTCGTCGCCCACGCGGTCCTCCACAATCACTTTGATCTTTTCACCCAAATGACTGACCGTTCCCGTCGTGCCGTTAACCCAACGTTGTTCCGAATCGTTGCGCAAGAACATCACCCGAGCACCCACCTTGAGCGTGAGATTTTCTTCGGCAGGAAAGGAGTTGACCTTGAAATCGCCGTTGATGTCTGCCTCAGCCGTGAGCGCTCGACCGCCCAAGGTGGCCAGTCGCTCCGCGTTGATTTTGTTTACTTTCTCGTTCGTCGTGCACAACGTCATGATGTCCAAGTCGGGAACGGGCCTCGCACCCGCACGATTCAACGCCACGCCGATTTCTTCATCCACGCGACCGTGCCGAACCGCGTTGAGCATCCGTTTAAAGTCATCATCCCGTTGACGGTGGATTTCGGAGAGCTCGCAACTCACCAGCGCAGTCTCTGTCCATACTTTTGCATCAAAGAACCATGTCGACGCGTAGTTGTCCGCAAAGTACTGACGCTCTTCTGCCGTGCGAGGCGATACCGGTGCGAGTTGGTAGGGGTCACCAAACATGATGACTTGCACACCACCAAAGGGTTCGCGACGTCGATGACGTGCTTCCCGCAGCACCCGATCGATGCCGTCCATCATGTCGGCATTAACCATAGAAATCTCGTCAATGACGAGTGTTTCTATCGCTTGGAGCATTTTTCTTCGTTGCGCGGTGAT